>CAZITK010000031.1:0-13405 GCA_964542145.1 uncultured Brevundimonas sp. | reverse complement strand
AACCTGTGGAGCGACGTCCGCTCGATCGTCATGCTCGGCATGAATTACGGCCCCGACGAGGATCCGCTGCAGGTCCTTGCGAGGCGCGATCGTGGCGCGATCTCGGTCTATGCGCGCGGCGACGACTATCACGAGCTGATCAAGGGCCGGCTGAAGGAGCTGGCCGGGCTCGTGGCGGCGCGCACCGGGCAGGACGTGAAGGTCTTTGTGGACACCGCCCCCCTGATGGAGAAGCCCTTGGCCCAACGCGCCGGGCTGGGCTGGCAAGGCAAGCACACCAACCTCCTGTCGCGCGAGCATGGCAACTGGCTTTTCCTGGGCGTCATCCTGGCGGCGGCCGACTTCACTCCAGACTCACCCGAAAGCGACCACTGCGGCTCTTGCACCGCCTGTTTGGACGCCTGTCCGACGGCGGCCTTTCCCGCGCCTTTCCAGCTGGATGCGCGTCGCTGCCTGTCCTATCTGACCATTGAATTTGCGGGAGCGTGGCCGGAAGAATTCCGGATCGCCGCCGGGGCGCGGATCTACGGCTGCGACGACTGCCTTGGGGTCTGTCCCTGGAACAAGTTCGCTCAAAGCGCTCGCGAGGGGCGGCTGAAGGCGCGCGAGGCCCTGACCTCACCCTCGCTGGCGGATCTTGCGTCGCTGGACGACGCGGCTTTTCGCGCCCTCTTCTCCAAGAGCCCGGTCAAGCGTATCGGACACGCGCGGTTCCTGCGGAATGTCCTCTACGCCGTCGGCAACTCCGGCGACGCCGCCCTGTGGCCGTCGGCCAAGGCCCACGTGGGCCACCCAGACCCGGTTGTCGCCGACGCGGCGCGCTGGGCGCTGGCGCGGCTGGAGCGGGAGCTCGAAATGGCCTGAGACACGCAGGCGTCCGCATGTTAGGGCCGGATTGAGCAAAAGTCTGCGAGCCCTCCCGCCTTGGCACTCTTCCACGCCGGTCCCGCGCCCCAGGCCTTCGGTCCCCGCCGCGGCGTCCTGCGCGACGGCCTGGGCCTCGCGCCGGGCATGAAGGTCGGCCTGTTCGGCGGGTCGTTCAATCCGGCCCACGACGGTCACCTGCATGTAGCGGAGACCGCCCTCCAGCGGCTCGGGCTGGACCGGATCATCTGGCTGGTCTCGCCTCAGAACCCGCTGAAAAACACCCGCGACAGCGCGCCCTTCGCCCAGCGCATGGCATCGGCGCGGGCCGTCGCCCAAGGGCCGTCGATGACGGTCTCAGATTTCGAGGCCCGTGCGGGGGTGGGCTGGACCATCGACACCCTGCGGTTGATCACCGCGCGGCATCCGGGCGTCCGCTTCGTCTGGCTGATGGGCTCCGACAACCTCGCCCATTTCCATCGCTGGCGCGGCTGGACCGATATCATGCGGTTGATGCCAGTGGCCGTCATCGCGCGACCGGGATCTTTGCTGGAAAGCCGCACAGCCCCTGCGGCGGTGCGATTCGCCGAGGCGCGAGTGTCGACCAGGCGAGCGCCAATGCTGCCTTATATGCAGGCGCCGGCCTGGATCTATCTGACGGCGCCGCTGAACCACCGCTCATCGAGCGCGATCCGCGAGGCGGCCCAGGCTCTGGACTGACTGACGGCGCCCGGTGACCCGGCGGGTGATCCGTGCTAGGGAAACAGTCTTGACCATCTTCGGAGTCCTCCGCTGACCCCCTCTCCCGCGCACGATGCGCAAGACGACGCCGTCTCCAACACTGCCCGCGAGCAGGAGACCTTCGCCGCTCCTAACCCCGAGGATGGCGCTTCCGCTCCCTCCCACCAGCCGCTGCCGCAAGGCGGTACGCCGCTCGAAACAGCCCTCCTCGAAAGGCTGGATGAAGACAAGGCCCAGGACATTGTCCTGATCGACCTCAAGGGCAAGAGCCCGATGTCCGATACCATGATCGTGGCCTCGGGCCGCTCGCATCGCCATGTCGGCGCCCTGGCTGACCACTTGTTGCGTACGCTCAAGGACCACGGCGAGGGCAAGGCCCGAGTCGAAGGGCTGCCACACTGCGACTGGGTGCTGATCGACGCCGGCGACGTGATCGTCCATCTGTTCCGGCCCGAGGTTCGCGCCTTTTACAACATCGAGAAAATCTGGTCCCTCGACAGCGCGCACCGCGGCGCCGGCGCGGCTTGATCGCACGGCGGCATCGCGTCCGCCACGCGCTGTCCGATCGGTCAGGCGCTCGTACTCAAACAGCGAGCGGTCGCGTCGCGAGCAGGACATAAAATGTCGCCGTTGCGAGCGATAGGATCCGCAGCATGAGACTTGTCGTCGTCGCCATCGGCAAGTCGGGTCGTGGGCCTGAGGCGGTTCTGGCCGAGGACTACGCCCGCCGCGCCAGTCGGGCGGGACGGCCCCTGGGCCTGGGGCCGCTCGAGCTGATTGATCTCGATTCGCGCAAATCCGGCCGTGAGGCCGAGGGCGCCCTGATCCTCGGCGCGGCCCAGGATGCCTGGCTGATCGCCTGTGACGAGCGCGGGAGCGCCTATGGCTCGCGCGATTTCGCCCAAATGATCGCCGAGCTGCGCGACCGGGGCGAACGGCGCCTGGTCTTCGTCGTCGGCGGCGCTGACGGCTTGGCCCCCTCGGTGCGAGAGGCTGCGCGTTCGACCCTGGCGTTGGGGCCCCAGACCTGGCCCCACGCCCTGGCCCGCGTCCTGCTGACCGAACAGATATATCGCGCCGTGACCATCTTGGGCGGCGCCCCCTACCATCGCGACTGATGGCCTGCGCCCGCCTGATCTTCTGTCTCCTGATGGCCATGCTCGCGGCCCCGGCCGCGAGCCAGCGGGCCGATCCCGCTCTGAACCGGCTCCAGGCCGAGCGGGGTGACGAGCGAGCCCGCGCCCTGACGCTGCGCCGGCAGGCTGCCGAGGCTGAGCGCGACCTCCGGACGCTGGACGCCGACCTGACCCGGCTGACCGGAGCGGCGTCAGCCCAGGACACCCGCATCGCTGGCCAGCGGGCGCGCCTCGCGGAGCTGGGCGGGCGCGAACAAGCCCTGGTCCGTCAACTTTCCGACGAGCGCGCTTTGATGGGGCGACTGCTCTCGGCGCTCCAGATGTTAAGCCGTCAACCCCCGCCGCCCCTGCTGGTCCCGGCCGAGGACGCCATAGACACGGTGCGGGCCACCATCCTGATCCGCGCCGCTGCGCCCCAGGTGCAGCGGCGCGCCCGGAGCCTGGCCGACCGCCAGACCGAGATTGTTCGCCTTCGCCGCGAAGCCGCCCTTGAAAGCGAGGCCCTGTTCACCGCTGAAAGCGAGCGGCTGAACCGACGTGCCGAACTGGAGGCTCTGCGCGCGCGCCGTGCCGCACTCGCCGTTGCTTTGACGGCTCAGGCGGGGCGCGCCGAACGAGCGGCGGTGATCCTGGAGGAACGCATCCGCACCCTGGGTGGTCGCCCTGATGTTGTCGCCGAGCCCGCCCGCCCCGCGGTCACCTTGCTGCCCGGAGGTCGCGAGCATCTGATCGCGCCGGTCGCTGGGCCGCCTGCCCAGCGTTTCTCGCGCCATTCGCCGGGGTGGACTTGGCGGGTCGGCGCAGGCGGCGGGGTCAGGGCGCCGGCCCCAGCCGCGGTCGCTTACTCCGGCGCTTTGGCCGGCTGGGGTGAAGTAGTGATTCTTGATCTCGGCCCGGGCTGGCGCGTGGTGCTGGCCGGCATGGCGAGGAGGACCGTGATCGAGGGGCAGCGAGTAGCCGAGGGCCAGGATCTCGGCGAGATGCCCGGGCGGGGCGGCGGCCACCTCTATCTGGAACTGAGGCGTGAGGATCAGCCGATCGACCCGGCGCCCTATATGAATTGAGCCTTCTCCTCGACGAGGGCACATCACCCTGATTTTATGACGGCTGAGGCGCTCGGCCTTGGTTCCGCCGCCCAACATACCTAGACGACCGCACAACGCCCCGACCGCTGAAGGTTATTGAATGCGCAAATTGCTGATGTTCGGCGCCGCCGCCCTGGCCCTCGGCGGCAGCGCCGTCGCGGTCGCGAGCCAGACGCCGCGTGGCGAGACCTTCCGCATGTTGGAACTGTTCGGCGATGTCCTGGCGGTGGTGGAACACGCCTATGTGGTCGAGGTCGATAACACCAAGCTGATCGAGGCGGCCCTGGGGGGCATGATGACCGCGCTCGACCCGCACTCAAGCTATCTGAACGCCGACGATCTCGACGGGCTGAGAGAGCGCACAGAGGGCCAGTATTCCGGGGTCGGGCTCGAGATCACGACTGAGGCCGGCCTGGTCAAGGTCATCTCGCCGATGGACGAAGGCCCAGCGGCCCGTGCCGGGGTCCAGGCCGGAGACGTGATCTCGGCCATCGACGGCCAGAGCGCCTCGGGTCTGACCGTCAGCCAGGTGTCGCAACGCCTGCGCGGCGCCATGGGCACCTCGATAACCGTCACCTTCCTCCGCGATGGGGAGGAGCCGCGCGAGGTCATGTTGACCCGCGAAGTCATCCGCGTCGATTCCGTGCGCGGCCGGATGGAAGAGGGTTTCGGCGTCCTGCGCATCGCCACCTTCAACGAGAACACCGAGCGCGAACTCGACAGCGAGATTCGCCGGTTGCGGGCCGAGAACCCCGAGATCGCCGGCTGGGTGTTGGACCTGCGCAATAATGGCGGCGGCCTGCTCACGGCGGCTATCGGCGTGTCCGACGCCTTCTTGGAACGGGGAGAGATCGTCAGCCAGCGAGGTCGTCGCGCCGACCAGATCGAGCGCTGGGCCGCCAAGCCGGGCGATCTGGCCGACGGCCAGCCGATCGTGGTGTTGATCAACTACGGCTCGGCCTCGGCCTCCGAGATCGTGGCGGGTGCTCTGAAAGATCACGAGCGAGCGACCATCCTGGGCCTCACCAGTTTTGGCAAGGGCTCGGTCCAGACCGTGATCCCCATGCGTGGCGGCCAGGATGGGGCACTGTCGATCACCACGGCGCGCTACTACACACCATCCGGCGCCTCGATCCAGAAGATCGGTATCGAGCCCGATCTGGAGGTGGCGAGGAACGCCGCCGAGGCACGTATCGTGTCCCGATCGTCCTTCATCTATTCCGAGAACGCCTACGCCACGGCGCTGGACTCTTCGATCGGCGAGGAGCGCAAGGGCGCACACGTGCCTTATGAATCGCCGACCGACGCCTGGTCATCCGACGATGATTATCAAATGAAGCGTGCGCTGGATCTTCTGCGGGCTGGCGGCGAGATTTCGCGCATCGCTGCGGCGCCTGCCACCGTGCTTGTGGGATCGGACACGGCCCCCGTCGCGCCAGACTCCAAGCCGGGGGAGGCGGGCCAGCCGCCGGCCACGCGCTTGCCGGAGCCGACCCCTCGCAACCCGACGGATCGGACGCCGGAGGTCATTCCCGAGCAGTGAACGATCGATACGGCTTCGCCCGCTTAGGTGACGGCGGGCAATTCTACCCAGAAGGTCGCGCCTTCGCCCGGCGCACTTACGACCCCGATTGATCCGCCCATGAGCTCGGTCAGGCGTTTGGCCAAGGTCAGGCCGATGCCGTGCCCCTCGATGGAGGATCGCTCCAGGCCCAGGCGGTTGAAAGGCTCGAACAATTGGGACTGTTTCTCCAGAGACAATCCGGGCCCTCTGTCACGCACCTCGACCCGGACACGGCCGTCGCGGCGCCTGACCACCAGCCGGACCTCTCCCCCGATTGCGCCGTATTTCACGGCGTTGGTGGCCAGATTGGTGATCGCCTGGGTCAGACGCACCGAATCGGCGCGGGCCACCAGCCCGTCGTCCTCCGTGATCAGATCGATGGCCATGTGCGACGCTTCGGGCATCAAGGCCAGTTTGCGGCGCACGTCGTCGGCGACGCCGGCGACATCCACGGGCCGCATGTCCAGCGCGACGCGACCCGCCTCGGCCTGGGCCACGTCGAGCAGATCGTGAGTGAGGACCTCGACCTGGCGCGCGGTCGACACCAGCATCTGGGCCATCTCGCCCTGCTCGGCGGAAGTAGGGCCGAGGTTGCCTGCCGACCACATCTCACCAATGCCGATTATGCCGGACACCGGGCTCTTGATTTCGTGCGCCACATTGGCGAGCAGGCGCGACTTGGCTTCGCTGGCGCGTTCGGCCCTAGCTTGGTCGGCGCGCGCGCGCGCCGCCAAGGTGTCGCGCTCGTGCAACAGCGCCGCGACCATGAGGAACGGCAGCGCCACCGAAACCAGCATCAACTGAGTGGCGATCAGCCTGGCGTCGGCGGTCAGGGCTGACAATCCCACCATTCGTTCGCCCATCAACATGGCGCCGAACACGCAGGCGGAGACGATGAGCATGGCCAAGGCCACGCCCGCGATCCTCAGCCGCGCCGCGACCACCACCAGGAGGGCGTTGAGCAGGAATCCCATGGGAATGCTGGCGTGAAAATAGATCCACCCGGCCGCGCCCGCCACGGCGGCCATTATCAGGAGCCATTCAGCCAGCCGCGCGGGCTTGGTCACGGCGCGCCATGAGGCGAATGAGACGCTAAGGAGCAGAGGCAGGGTCAGGATCATGCCAAGGGTATGGCCGAACCACCATGTCTGCAGACTTATGAGGAAGGGCGCACCGCTGAGGGTGGAGAAGTACGTCGCCCCGACTGCAGCCCCTGCCAAGGCAGCGGCTCCGCACCCTGCAAGGAGCTTCAAAATCGACGCCACCGAGCCGAATGAGGCATCCAGGCCCAGGCGTCGGCCTATCATCACCATCGTGAGGATTTCCACCATACTGCCCATGGTCAGCCAGGCGGCCGGCATGAGCGTGTGGCCTGCAAGCAACTGCCCGACAAATATGCCGAGAGCGATCATGCCGCCAAAGATCAGATCATGGCCGCCGCCGCGGCCCATCCGCATCCAGGCTGCAGTCGCCACCGCGGCTGGCAGCCAGAACACCACGATCCCGTCCGCTGTCCGCACCAGGTTGATCGACAGCACCACCATGACGGCCATCGCCACCGCCGTCAGGACAGGCGCGAGCGATTGCAGCGCCAAGCCGTTCTCCCCCGGCAGCGCGCGCGCGGCCGCAGTCTGCGCCTTGTCGGCGGCGACGGCGGAATGGTCCAGAACTCGGCTCAGGCGCATGGACACCTGCGGGGCAAACGAAGACATCCGCCCAGCTAGAACACATAGCCTCCTAACAATTGCCTTCAATACTAGAGGGTCCGAGGAGCATCAGGTCGTTGAACCGCCTCGTCGCCTCAGCCGGTCCGTCGACGTAGCTCCAAACGCCCGCCGACACCGCCAGGAAGTCAGCTCCCGCCCGGATCAGCTCCTTCGCGTTCTCCAAGGTGATGCCCCCTATGGCGACGCAAGGCGTTTCCATGGTCTCTTGCCAGATGGTGAGGATGTCTGGTTCGGGACGGTGGACCGTCTCCTTAGTCATGGTCGGAAAGAAGGCTCCGAAAGCCACATAGTCCGCGCCAGCCTCAGCCGCTTCCATTGCCAAGTGCCGGCTGTCGTGACAGGTGGCGCCGACTATGGCGTCAGCCCCCATGATCCGGCGCGCCTCGACGACAGAAGTATCCGATTGGCCCACATGAACGCCGTCGCAGCCCAGGCGGCGGGCCAGATCGGGTCGGTCGTTGAGGATGACCGCGACGCCGCCGGCCTGAGCGACGGGCATGAGGCGCTCGACGGCCCGAATGACCTCTTCGTCGGCAGCCCCCTTTAGCCGCACTTGCAAGGCGGCCACGTCGCCGGCGTCGAGCGCCGCCACCAGCGCACCGACAAAATTGTCCAGGTTGGGCAGGACGGGCGGCGTGATCAGATACAGGCGGCAGGTCATGGCCGCCGGGTGCGCGCTCCTGTCACGGGCGTCAAGGACTCATGATGTTGCGAACGCCTTGCATGCGCGCTACGCCCGTTATAAGAATGATTATCATCCTTCGCATCGGTGCGGCCTCTTGTACGTCTGCAACTGTAATGGTCTTCGCCAGCGTGACGTGGCGGCCGCTATAGAGGCTGGGGCCAGTCGACCCCGCGATATTTTCGCTCGCCATCAGTGCGCGGCCCAGTGCGCCAAGTGCGTTTGCGAAATGCGTCAGATGATTCAGGAAAGTCGGGACACTTTCGCGCTCGCCGCTGAATAATCGCTCTCGGTTCTGCGTTTCACTCTCGATAGGGTGATAAGAACTCGCAAGTAAACAAAGGCGAAGCAGGCGTGCTACAGCCCTCGGACGTTTCGAGGAGGCCATGGCCATGAAGGGCGATCCCGCCATCATCCGCACGCTCAACGCGGTGCTGACCAACGAATTGACAGCGGTCAACCAGTACTTTCTCCATGCTCGCATGTTCGAGAGCTGGGGGCTGAAACACCTGGGCCAGGTGATCTACGACGAATCGATCGGCGAGATGAAACATGCCGACAAGCTGATCAAGCGCATTCTCTTTCTGGACGGTCTGCCCAACCTCCAGGATCTGCACAAACTCAAGATCGGCGAAGAAGCCATTGAGTGCCTGCGCGCTGATCTGGAGCTGGAGCTGGGCGGACGCACCGACCAGATAAAGGGCGTCGCCCAATGCGAGGAAGCTGGCGATTACGTCAGCCGCCAGATCCTGACCGAGATCCTGTCGGACACCGAAGAGCACATCGATTTCCTCGAAGCTCAGTTCAAGATCATCGAACAGGTCGGGGCCCAGAACTATCTGCAGACGGCCATGGGCACGATCGAGCCGGACGGTTCGGCCACCGGCAACTGAACGGAACTCCCGACGAGCCGACGCCTTCCCCTTGCTGACCCAGCGAGAGGAGGTGCGCGATGCTGGACACCCTGGACGACGTACGCGATCGCGCTGCGGAGTTTCTCAATAGCGACGGCCGATCAGCTCGGCATGTGGCGCTGGGCGTAGCGCTGACACTCGGTGCAGCCTTGCTGGCTTCGGCGGTCGCCAACGGCGTTGTCAAGCCGTCCAGGCTTAGGCGGTCAAATCTGCAGCGCCGTGAAGGCGCGGTGACCGAGCGGCCCAAGGGCGCCTTTGGCCTGATCCTTCCTGCGGTCTTCTCGGCCACCACCCTGTCGGCGGTGCGGGTGTGGAACGCGCCCACGGCCCCGGCGCGCCGCACCGCGATCCAGCTATGGGCTCTGGCCCAGGGCGTCAACGCGACCTGGTTAGCGGCCCGCCCGCGCAGTCTGCCCCTCCAGGTGCTTGCGGCCATGAGCACCGCAGGCCTTGCCGCCGCCTTCGCCCATTACGCCAGGAAGCTGGATCAGCGTGCGGGGGAACTCGCATCCCCCTTCGGCTCGGGCGTACGGGTCGCCAATCGCATCGGCGACACCGTGGAGGAACGCTCCTCCGTGCGCTGAGATCGTTCGGCGTTTCGCAATCACGGCTCGGCGCGCTACGCGGCCCGACGCCCACACCCATTGTGAGCAAGATCCTCTGTCACATCGCCTGACCGGGCGAAATCCGCAGCTGAGCGTCTAGCGATCGCCCCGGAAGACGCCGGCTGCGCTCTTCCAACTCAGTTTGACGTCCGACAGGGCGCCGGCGCGGAAGGCGCGGCCAGAGGCCCAGACGCACAGCGCGACCATAAGGCTCATGCCCAGGATTGCGCCCAGATGCTCGATCAGCGGCGGGCCCGACGGCGCCCGGGCGCTCATGAGGAAGGGCGTGAAGGGTGGGATAAGGGACATGATCTTGACCAGCGGCGCATCAGGCGTGCGGATCGCCAACTGCATGACGATCAAAGGCGCAACCAACACCATCATGATAGGACCCATCAGGGTCTGGGCGTCCCGCGGCGTCTCGCAAAAGGCGCCGATGGCGGTGAACAACACTGCGTACATCAGGTAGCCACCCACCAGGTAGATCAGCAGATAAATCAGCAGACCATCCTGCATCAGGACCGAGCCGACATCCGCCAGCACGTCCGGAAGATAGGCGGCCAGCCCTCCGAAGCCCATCACGGCGTAGGCGACAAGCACGGTCAGGGTCAGCAGGGCTACCCCCAACACCTTGCCGATCATGATCTCAGTGGTCGAGGCCGAAGACAGCAGCACCTCCAGCACCTTGGAGGACTTCTCCTCCATCACGCTGTTCATCAGGATGGAGGCGCCGGTGATGACCAATGACCACAGCAAAAAGCCCAGAGCCAAGCCGATGATCCCGGGCAACTGGTCGCGGAAGGACACCTCCGCTCCGGAGGCCGAGCGCGGCGAGAAGCTCTGAAGCTGAGGCCGGAACACCTCGATACCGGCGACCAGGCCGGGGTCGACTCCGGCGCGGGCGAGGCTTTCGCGCCGGTTGACCTCGATCAGGGCGTCGCGGACGGCCAACTCGGCCTCGCGGTCCGACGCCTTTCGCACCCACAGATCGGCCGCAGGCGCGCCATCGGCGTCGCGCGTAAGCAGGGCGATAGCGTCCAGTCTCGGCTCGGTGTCGTCGGCGTCAAGCGCCGCCCGCACGGCCGCGATCCTGGCCTCGCCATGGGCCGCCGTCACCGCCTCCGGCGCCGCGACCAGCCGCACGGAGGGGTCGGGCGCTGAGAAACCGGCTGCGGCGCGTGGCGCCACCCGTCGCATCTCCTCCAGCCCCGCGTCGGTGCCGGCCTGGAGCGCCAGGGCGCGAACCCGCTCGGCCCCTTGGGGGCCGGCTTCGGTCACGCTGGCCGAGCGCATGGCCCCGGCGATGTCGCGCTGGTGCTCGAGCGTCAGGGCCTCGGCCAAAGCGGAGGCCATGGCGCCGCTTTCTGTCGATTCCACGAAGGCAACAGCGCGCGTGGCGTCGGCGCGGTCCATCATATAGCCCATTCCGCCGCCGATCAGGGCGAAGACGGGAAGCGCCAAAAGCGATAACCAGAACCCAACTGTGCGGGCGTAAGCCATGTATTCACGGCGAGCGATCAGCAGAGCCCGGTTCATCGTGCAGCCTCCAGCTCGGCGTCGAACGATCTCTGGTCCTGCCCCGGATCGTCTCCGGTCAGGTCGATGAAGGCGTCGTGCAGGGTCGGCTCGCGCATCTGGAAACGGCGGACGTCCAGCCCGGTCAAGAAGGCGGCGCGCAGGGCGGCTTGCGCTTCGGCGCCGGGGGCGAGGGCGGCGCGAAACAAGGTCGCTTCGGCATCCTGCGTGACCGCCTCCACCGATGTGACGCCGGGCAGGGCGGCGATGGCGTCCGGCGCGATCCTCCCCTCGATCTCCAGGAATCGGGCCGAGCGCGCGCGGGCTTCGTCCACAGTCCCTTCAAACGCTTTGCGGCCACGCGCCAGGAGCACAACGCGGTCGCACAGCCGCTCGGCGTGCTGCATCACATGGGTAGAGAATAAAACCGTGGCCCCGCCCTTCGCCAGGTCGCGGATCATGGTCTCAAGTCCTTGTTGATTGACCGGGTCGAGACCAGAGAAGGGCTCGTCGAGGATGACGAACTCAGGCCGATGTGCGATGGAGGCCAAGAGCTGGACCTTCTGGGCCATGCCTTTGGACAAGGCTTTCATCTTCTTGGTCTTGGATGCGCCCAGTCCGTGGGCGTCCAAGAGCTCGCGCGCCCGTCCCCGGCCGTCGCTGGTCTTCACACCCTTCAGTCCGGCGAAAAAGGCGATCGTGTCGACCGGGGTCATCTTTTTGTAAAGGCCGCGCTCCTCGGGGAGAAAACCGATTCTGTCGCGTACCTTGCGGCCGTCGTCGGCTCCCAGGATCTCGATCCGGCCCTCGGTCACCGGCTGCAGGCCCAAGATCATCCGCAAGGTCGAAGTCTTGCCGGCGCCGTTGGGCCCCAGAAAGCCGCAGATCGTGCCCGGCTCCACGGCGAAGCTGACATCCTTGACGGCCTGAAAAGCCCCGTATCGTTTGGACACCTGATCCAGAACCAATGCCGGCACGCGCGTCCCCCTTGAGATTGTCGCCGCTAGCTAATCCGCTTCGTCCTCTGTGTCAGCCCCCACGGAACAGGCATGGCTGGACAGGGCGTCGGCGAGCGCCCACCTGTGCGACGCACTGAAGCGGGGGGGGCGCATGACAGCGGTGATCAAGGCGGTGGGCCTGGGCAAGACCTACGCCTCGCGGCTGGAGGCTCTGAAACCGACCGATTTGGAGATCAAGAAAGGGGAAATCTTCGCCCTCCTGGGCCCTAATGGCGCCGGCAAGACAACCTTCATCTCCTTGGTTTGCGGCCTTGTCAGCCCGACGGTGGGCACAGTGGCGGTCGAGGGCTTCGACATCGTCCACGACTATCGTCAGGCGCGTCGTCGCATCGGCTTGGTCCCGCAGGAGCTGACTACAGACGCTTTCGAGACGGTCTGGACGACCGTCCGCTTCAGCCGCGGGCTTTTCGGCAAGGCCAAGAACGATGCCTTTCTGGAACAGCTGCTCAAAGACCTCAGCCTCTGGGACAAGAAGACCACAAAGATCATGCATCTTTCGGGAGGCATGAAGCGGCGGGTGCTGATCGCGAAGGCCCTGTCCCACGAGCCCGACATTCTCTTTCTCGACGAACCCACCGCCGGCGTCGATGTCGAGCTGCGCCGCGACATGTGGGCGATGGTCAGAAAGCTGCGCGAGCGCGGCGTGACCATCATCCTGACCACCCACTACATCGAGGAGGCCGAGGAGATGGCCGACCGGGTCGGCGTCATCGCCAAGGGCCGGCTGATCCTGGTCGAGGAAAAGAGCATCCTGATGAAGAAGCTGGGCCGAAAGACCCTGACCCTCAATCTTCAGGAGCCGCTGGACATCATGCCGGCCGCGCTTGCCGACTACGACCTGATCCTCAAAGCCGAGGGCCACGAGTTGGAGTACTCCTTTGACGCCAACCGCGACGAGACGGGCGTGCCCGAACTGCTGAGGCGGCTGTCTGACGCCGGCATCGGCTTCAAGGACCTGAACACCCGCCAGAGCTCGCTCGAGGACATCTTCGTCGGCCTGGTTCACGAGGAGCGCGCGGTGTGATCGGCAACCCCCACGGAATCTGGGCTATCTATCGGTTCGAGATGGCCAGGGCTCTTCGCACCCTGTGGCAAAGCCTGGTCACGCCGGTGATCACCACCTCGCTCTATTTCGTGGTGTTCGGGGCCGCCATCGGCTCGGGCATGCAGGAAATCGACGGCGTGCCCTACGGCGCCTTCATCGTGCCGGGCCTGATCATGCTCAGCCTGTTCACACAGTCGATCTTCAACGCCTCGTTCGGCATCTATTTTCCGAAGTTCACCGGCACCATCTACGAGATCCTGTCGGCGCCGGTCAGCGCCATGGAGATCGTCATCGCCTACGTCGGGGCGGCGGCGACCAAATCGATCATCCTGGGTCTGATCATCCTGGCCACGGCGGCTCTGTTCACCCCGATCCGGATCGAGCATCCGATGATGATGGCGCTGTTCCTAGTCTTGACGGCGGTCACCTTCTCGCTGTTCGGTTTCATCATCGGGGTGTGGGCGCAAGGGTTCGAACAGCTGCAATTCATCCCCATGCTGATCATTAC
>CAZITK010000030.1:0-13496 GCA_964542145.1 uncultured Brevundimonas sp. | reverse complement strand
CGCACGGCGCGCTGGACCAGAAGCCAGCTGGCGATCTGCATCAGCCGGGTGGTCAAGGTCATGCTCTCGGCCGCATACGCCAAGGCGGCCTGACGCGACAGCAGCTTGGAATCCCGACGACCCTCGCCATCGAGATAGGCGGCGGTCTCCTCGACCAGGGTCATGCCCTCCTGGAAGGTGCGGTCGAACAGTTCCGAGCAGGCGAAGTCACGCACCACCGTCAGGCGGCCCGCCGGGACGGGTGCCGGTGGGGGGACGGGCGTCGGGGCTTCGGTCATCGTCAAGTCAGCTCCCGCCGCGCGCGTCAGGGTGTCAGCCATTCGGTCCAGAACCTTACTCCGGACCGTCGTGATCCGCATAGGAAACCGAGGGGTGCAACGGCCATGCCAGCCCCTGTTGGCACGAGATTCCCCTTCGGCGGGAGCATCACCTCAGCTCCTGAAACTGAACAGCGCGTCGGCGGCGCTCTTTGTGGACTGCTTGTTGTCGAGCGCGGCGCGGACACGCGCGATTTCGGCCTCCAACGTTTCAGCCCGCTCCTTCAATTCCTCGACACCGTAGAGCGACAGGTCCTCGCGGGTCAGGGCGAGCAGGGCGGCGCCGCGCGAAGGGCGGGGTTCGTTTTCGTCGAACAGGGTCATGACGTCCCTTTGCGCTGCGCCGATCTGGCCGAACCACTATGTAGGCCTCCGAACGATGCAAACTTCAAGGTCCGAGCCATGCGCGCCGTCCTGATCGACCCTGCCATCGACGGCCCAGAGGCCTTGGTGATCGGCGAGCGTCCCGATCCGACACCCGGTCCGACCGAGGTGTTGATCCGGGTCGAGGCGGCCGGGGTCAACCGGCCCGACATCCTGCAACGACGGGGCCTTTACGCTCCGCCTCCCGGCGCCAGCGACGTGCCGGGGCTGGAGGTCGCGGGCGCGATCATCGCCATCGGGGCCGAGGTGACACGCTGGCGGCAGGGCGACCGGGTCTGCGCCCTGCTGCCCGGCGGCGGCTACGCCGAACTGGCCGTGGCCGACGAGGGCAGCTGCCTGCCGATCCCGCACGAGGTCGACGTGGTGCAGGCGGCCGGACTGCCGGAGACCGTGATGACGGTCTTCGCCAATGTCTTCGAGGCAGGCAGCCTGAAGGCCGGCGAGACCCTGCTGGTCCATGGCGCGACCAGCGGAATCGGGGTGACGGCGATCCAGATGGCCAAGGCGGCTGGGGCGCGGGTCATCGCCACCTCCCGCGGCGCGGGCAAGGCCGAGGCGGCGAGAGCCTTGGGCGCGGACATCGCCATCAATACAAGCGCCGGCGACTGGGTCGAGGCGGTCGTCGAGCAAGGAGGCGCCGACGTGACGCTGGACATGGTCGGCGCGGCCTATGCCGAGGGGCATCTCAGGGTCCTGAACGCCGGCGGGCGCTGGGTGGTCATCGCCACCCAGGCAGGGGCGCGGGCCGAGATCGACCTGATGCGGGTGATGCTCAGGCGGCTGGTGCTGACCGGATCGACGCTGCGCTCTCGACCGGTCGCCGAGAAGGCGCGATTGGCGCGGGCCGTGGAGGCGACCGCCTGGCCTTGGGTCGCGGCTGGTCAGGTGCGACCGCCGATCGAGGCAGTGCTGCCGCTGGACCAGGCCGCGGAAGCTCACCGGCGGCTGGAGGCCGGGGGCCATACCGGCAAGATCATCCTGACGACGCCGGCGGCGGTCACCAGCGCGGCGTCGGGCGGGCGGGCCTCAGCGAACTGATCTTGTCGTTGAAATTCGTGGGACCCAGGTCCGCGACGTCGCCCCGAAAGACGCGGCAGTCGCCACGGAAATCGGCGTCGGTGCAGACCTCCCAGTCGCCTTGCCCGCGCAGGGAGCTGATCCGGTCATTGAGGCCGGAGTTGCGCAGGTCGGGAACCTCGCCCCGCAAGGTAATGGAGCGGCCGCGAAAGCCGCGCTCCTCATAGACGGTGACGGACTGGGCGCTGGACCATCCGGGCTGGCTGCCCCAGCGGTCGTCATCCCAGCGTCGGTCATCCCAGCGTCGATTGTCCCAGCGGCCGTCGTTCCAGCGCTCGTCGGGACGATCGTCGCGCCAGCGGTCGTCCGGTCGGCGGTCGTCCCATCTGTCGCCGCCCCAGCCATCATCGACAGTGCGCACGGTGGTCCAGCGCCAGTCGCCGCGCGGGTCGCGGCAGTAGCCCTGCCAGTAGCCGTCGCGCCAGGTCAGGTCGCGACAACGATATTCCAGGTCGCCCGGCGGCCGGGGCTGGGCCTCTGTGGTTGCAGGGAGCGAGACGGCGGCGGTCAGGCCGACCGCCGCCGCCAGGGCGGACAGGCTGAGGGTGCGGGTCAGGGTCATGGTCGATCCTCCTGAAGCCGCGAACGCGCGGAAGGCGACCAGGGTTCACTGAACGCCTTGAGAGCCCGAGGCGCCGCGCGCCGGGCGCAGCGAGGAGATCTGGTCGTTCATGCCGCGATGCGACAGGTTGGAAACGGCGCCTTCAAAGGTCTCGCACCGACCCCGAAAATTGGCGTCGGTGCAGGCCTCCCAGCTACCCTGTAGGCGCATGGAGCTGATCTGGTCGTTGAGGCCCACGGCGGCGAGGTTGGGCTGCTCGCCGCGCAGTTCGCGCGCCGGGCCGGCGTAGTCCGCATCGCGCCAGACGGTGATGCGCCGGCCCTGATCGCCGCCTCGGCCGCCGCCGTTCCCGTAATGCCGGGTCGGACGCATGGAGGAGATGCGGTCGTTCAGCCCATGGGACGACAGATTGCGGATGTCGCCCTCCAGGATCTGGCACGATCCGCGATAGTGGGCGTCGGTGCAGACCTCCCACTGGCCGCGCAGGCGCATGGAGCTGATCTGGTCGTTGAAGGGGGCGCCGCCGAGGTTGGCCTGTTCGCCGTCATAGCGGGCCTCGGCGCCGGAGAAGTTGGCGTCGCGATAGACGACGGCGCTGGACCGACCGCCGTCGTCCCAACCGCTTCCGGGGCGACCCGGACGGCCCGGCTGGGGCCGATCAGGTCGACCGGAGGCAGGCCGTAGAGAGGTCACCCGGTCGTTGAGGGCCCAGTCCGACAGGTTGCGCACGTCTCCGCTGAGCGTTGCGCACCGGCCGCCATAGTTGGCGTGCTCGCACAGCTCCCAGTGGCCCTGGAGCCGCACGGAACTGGCCTGGTCGTTGAACCCGGAGGCTGTGAGATCGGCCACGGGGCCGATCACCGCCTGGCTACGGCCCTGGAAGTTGGAATCCCAATACAGGGCAGCGGTCTGTGCGTGGGCGGCGGCCCCCAGGCCGACGATGGCGAGGGCCCCAAGAGCAGCGGCGGAGCGGATGGCGGTGACGGTCATGGCGAGTGTCCCTCCCCAGGGGCTGGCGGTTCGTCGAACGTCATCATGCCGAAGCTGAACCGTGGCTGTACAGGCAGTCATTTTGTTTTCATTTTCGCTGAATGGGCCTATAGCTGGCTTACTCGCGCCCGGCCGAAAGGTCGGGCGCCGTCGTATCCGGAACCCGGCGCGCGCCCGCGCCGCTGTGGTTTCGACACTTCAACAAGGACGGGACGAAGACGCCCATGACCGAGATCCTGATGCCCAAGGCGACCGCCGTCTGGCTGGTCGACAACACCTCCCTGACGTTCGAGCAGATCGCCGACTTCTGCGGCCTGCATCCGCTAGAGGTGCGCGGCATCGCCGACGGCGACGTGGCCCGCGATATCCGCGGCGTCGATCCCGTGACCGGCGGCCAGCTGACCCGCGAGGAGCTAGACAAGGCTCAGGCCGACGCGAACCATCGCATGGTCGCCGTGGTCAGCCGTCACGCCGACCTCCTGACCAAGCCCAAGTCCGGGCCGAAATATACCCCCGTGTCGCGTCGGCAGGACCGGCCGGACGCGATCGCCTGGTTCGTGCGCAACCACCCCGAGGTGACCGACGCCCAGATCGCCAAGATGCTCGGCACCACCAAGGCGACCATCGAGAGCGTCAGGAACCGCACTCACTGGAACACGGCCAACATCAAGCCGGTCGATCCCGTGACCCTGGGGCTGACCGGCCAGATCGAGCTGGACGAACTGGTCAGAAAGGCGGCCGAGAAGAAGGCGCGCGACGAGGCCAAGAAAGGCGGGGCGTCGCTGCAGCCTGTCGAGCCGGAGCCCGCGCCCGAACCGGAGATCGAGGAAGAGGCTCGCACCGCCGAGCCGACGGCGGACTCGGTGTTCGGCCGGGAGTAGTCTGTGTCGACTTCGCCCTTGTGCAGAGGCGATTGCGTCTGACTTTTTTGAGTCCAGGAGTCCAAGGCGGCGTCGAAACCGGCGTCTGCGGCTCAATGAACACAGAGGCTTGTCCAGTCTTGGGGTATTGGGCGGCGCTGGACTCGCGCGTCGGCAGACCCAAAGGCTAGACGAGCGATGACGTCCTCAGCGGCTTGATCGGGCTTCAGGCGCGGGTGTCGCAAGGCGGCGGTCATGCCGCGATCATGAGGCCTTTAATCGAGGGGGTCGGGAATTCCGGCGCCCAGACCGCTCTGATCTCCGCGTGGCGGTAGGCAAAGATCGATTTCAGGGGATCACCGTCGTGCGTTTCTAACGCCGGACCATGGTCACGTCGCCGATGCGGCCGCCGATGGGCAGGAGTCGGACGCGCAGGCTGGCCTCGCCGGCCAAGCCCTGGGGCGTACGGTCCGCCACGGTGAAGGTCATGCGGGCCCCACCCCTTCCTGAAACAATGACCAGCCGACCGTCACGCAGACGGCAGTCGGCGCGATCGCCGCGCACCAAGCAGGACAGCCGCCCGTCCGGGCGCGCCGTCACGGTCACGGGCAGGACGGCCGGGCCGCCGTCGCCGGACTGGACGTTGATCTGGAGATCGCTTCGCTCGGCCGGGGTCATGGTCAGGGTCCAGTCTCCAACGACATCGCGGGTGCTCAAGGGGCCAGCCTGGGCGATGGCCGGGGTGGCGAAGGCGGAGGCCAGCGCGGCCGCCAGAATCGTCCGCCGTTGCGCCATCACCGAGCCTCCCGCATCGCCAGTGGTCAGGGTCGACCAGAAGCGACGGCGGATCACGTGAATTATCGGAAAGGTTCGGACCCGCCTGACGACAAAAAAGGCCCCGCCGGGGCGGGGCGTTTCCTTGCACCTTGGCGATGGGGCGGGCTAGGCCCGGGCTTCCAGCGCGCTGATCTCTTCCTTGATCCTGAGCTTGCGCTGCTTGAGCTCCCTGACTTCGAGCGAGTCCGCGGTCGGTCGCTTCATCTCTCTCTGGATCTGTTCGTCCAGGGTTCGATGCCGATTTCCCAATTCGCGAATCCGAGCGTCAACGGCCATGGCTTGCGCCTCCTTTGCTTAGGGACCACACACTGAACGCCCGCTGCCGTACGCTTGTGGAATCACATTGTGGTGACCCCGATGGCGGGTCGGGCGTTGAATTCAGACTGTTCCGCAAATGGGCCGCTCGCATGACCACTCCGCCCGAAAATAGACCCGACCGCGTCGTGGTCGGAATTTCCGGAGCATCGGGCGTGGCTTATGGCGTGCGAGCGCTGGATGCGCTGCGCGAGCTGGGGGTCGAGAGCCATCTGGTGGTCACCAAGGCGGCCCTGCTGACCCTGTCCCAGGAGACCGATCTGACGGCCGAGGACCTGGCGGCGCGGGCGGACGTGACGCACCGGCTGGCTGATGTCGGGGCGTCGATCGCCTCGGGCTCGTTTCGCACGCGCGGCATGATCGTGGCGCCCTGTTCGGTTCGTACCATGAGCGAGATCGCCACGGGGGTGACCTCCACCCTTCTGACCCGCGCCGCGGACGTGACCCTGAAGGAGCGCCGGCCCCTGGTGCTGATGGTGCGCGAGACGCCGCTGCATCTGGGGCATCTGAGGACGATGACGGTCCTGGCCGAGATGGGGGCGATCATCGCCCCGCCCCTGCCGGCCATGTATGCGCGGCCGACCTCGATCGAGGCCCTGATCGATCAGTCGGTAGGGCGGGCGCTGGACCTGCTGGGTCTGGACTGGGAGCAGGTCAGCCGCTGGGCGGGCATGAACGGCGAGCGGGCATGAGCGGCGCGCTCTGGGATTGGGCGGTGGCGGCCTACGGCGCGCCGGGCGTTCAGGCGGCGTCGCTGATGCTGCAGGACACGGCCGGGCAGAACGTGCCGCTGCTGTTGTGGGCCGGATGGACGGCGGCGACGGGGCGGGCCGTGGACGACGAGACGATGGAGGCCGCCGCCGATACGGCGCGGGCCTGGGATGAGGCGGCGGTGTCTCCCCTGCGGGTCGTGCGGGTGCGGATGAAGGCGCCCCTGTCGGATCTGGAGTCCGAGGCGCGCGAACGGGTGCGGGCCGAGGTGAAACGGGTGGAGTTGATGGCTGAGGAAGCGCTGCTGGCCGATCTGGAGGCGCTGACCTCCGCAGGCACGGGGGCCGCGCTCAGCGAGGAGGCGCGGCTGGCGCGGCTGGTCGAGGCGGCGCGGGCGTGGAACGGCCGGGTTCCGCGCGAGGGGCTGAAGGCGCTGTCGGACCGGCTTCCGGCCTGAGGCAAGCGGGGCTATAAGCGAGGCGCGAGACTGGGCTCCGCGGGTGTGATTCTGGGTTCATGGAAGACGACGACGATCCGCTGACGCCCGCCGAGGAAAAGGAGCTGAAGGCGCGACTGCGCTTCCTGCAACAGGAGCACGCCGACCTGGACGCCGCCATCGAGGCTCTGGGCGCCGTGCCGATCCCCGATCAGTTGCGTATCGCCCGCATGAAGCGGCGGAAGCTCGGTCTGCGCGACGAGATCGTGAAGATCGAGGATCGGATCCTGCCCGACATCATCGCCTGATCGAATCGCCGGCTGCGCCGTTGTCACCGGGTGACAGGGAGACGCGGATGGCCAGGGGCGAACTGAAGACCTATCAGGCGAAGCGCAGGTTCGACCTGACGCCCGAGCCCAAGGGCGCCAAGGGCAAGGCGCGGACGGGCGCGCTCAGCTATCTGATCCAGCGCCATGCGGCGACGCGCCTGCACTACGATTTCCGCATCGAGATCGACGGGGTGCTCAAGTCCTGGGCCGTGACGAAGGCGCCGTCGCGGGATCCGGCGGTCAAGCGGTTGGCGGTGGAGGTGGAGGACCACCCCCTGGACTATGGGACGTTCGAAGGGACCATCCCGTCCGGCAATTACGGCGCGGGGACCGTGCAGTTGTGGGACCGCGGGACGTGGCGACCGCAGTCGCCCGACACCCTGGCCACGGACTGGGCCCGGGGGTCCATAAAGATGTGCCTGGAGGGGGAGCGGCTTAAGGGCGGCTGGGCCCTGGTGCGACTGAAGTCCGATCGCGGCAAGCCGTCCAAAAGGAACAATTGGCTGCTGATCAAAGAGAAGGACGACCATGCCGTGCCCGGCGAAGGCGACGCGAACATGGAGATCGACGCCTCGATAACGACCGGCCGCAGCCTGGCCGAAATCGCGAAAGGCAGGACGCAGTGGACCGCGTCCAAGCCGATGACGCGAAAGGGTCCGGCGAAGCCCAAGCCTAAGCCTAAGCGGGGTGAAGTGTCGGTTGGCAAGCCTCAGGCGTTCCTGCCGATCCAACTGTGCAAGGTGGCCGACCACCCGCCGGGGGGCCACGGCTGGGCGCATGAGATCAAGTTCGACGGCTATCGCATCCAGGTCTCGGTCGGCGGAGGCGAGGCGCGGCTGTTCACCCGACGGGGCCACGACTGGACCGACCGGTTCCCCGAGATCGCGGCCGACGCCGCCGGTTGGCCGGACGGGGTGCTGGACGGCGAGATTTGCGCCCTGGACGACGATCACATGCCGGACTTTTCGGCCCTGCAGGCGGCCATCGGCGACCAGAAGACCGCCGATCTCGTCTTCTTCGCCTTCGACCTGCTCCACGAAGGCGCCGAGGACCTGCGCGGACTGCCGCTGTCGCACCGAAAGGCACGGCTTCAGGCCCATATCGACCGGACGCCCAAGGCGGCGGCCAAGCGGCTGCGCTTCGTCGAGCATTTCGCCACCTCGGGTCAGGCCATCCTGGACAGCGCCTGCCGGATGGACCTGGAGGGGGTGATCTCCAAGAAGCTGGACGCGCCCTATCGCGCGGGGCGGTCGGGAACCTGGCTGAAATCGAAGTGCCGGGGGCGCGACGAGGTCGTCATCGGTGGCTGGTCTTCGGAGGGCGGGACGCGGTTCAGATCGCTGCTGGTCGGGGTGCGGGAGAAGGATGGCCTGCGGTCGCTCGGGCGCGTGGGCACGGGCTATTCTGCACAACTGCTCAAGACCTTGCTCCCGGCCCTCAAGGCGGCGGCGGCGGACGGCAGCCCGTTCGCCGGCAAGGGCTCGCCGCGCGGCGGCCGTGATATCCATTGGGTCCGGCCGGTGCTGGTGGCCGAGATCGAGCATGGCGGCTTCACCGAGTCCGGCACTCTGCGCCATGCCGCCTTCAAGGGGCTGCGCGAGGACAAGACGGCGGTCGAGGTGACCGATGATCCGCAGGCCCCGTCGACCTCGGCCAGGCCCGCCAAGTCTAGAAAGGCAACCGAAGCCGCGCTGATTTCCACCGTCTCGAAACCGGGCAAGCTGATCGTCGCGGGCGTGACCATTTCCAGCCCCGACAAGGTGTTGTGGCCGGCGCATGACGGCAAGCCGGCCCTGACCAAGGCGGACCTGGCGCGGTATTATGAGCTGGCGGCCGAACGGATCCTGCCGCACATCGCCGACCGGCCGGTGTCGATCATCCGGGGGCCCGACGGGATTGGAGGGGAGAAGTTCTTTCAGCGGCATGCCATGCCGGGGTCGAACCCTCGCCTGAAACTGATCGATGTGAAGGAGCGCAAGCCCTATGTGGGCGTGCTGGACGTCGGCGGCCTGGTGGCGATCGGCCAGGCGGGCGGGCTTGAGCTTCACCCCTGGGGGGCCCGGCCGGGCGATCCGGAGACGCCCGACCAGATCACCTTCGACCTCGACCCGGACGAGGGTCTGGATTTCGATGATGTGATCGAGGCGGCGAGGATGGTGAGAAAGAAACTGGAAGGCCTCGGGCTGACCCCCTTCGTCAAGGCGACCGGCGGCAAGGGCCTGCATGTGGTGACGCCGATCAAGTCCGACGGGCGCAGTCGGGTGGAGTGGGACCAGGCCAAGGCCTTCGCGAAACAGGTGTCGGAGATCATGCGGCGCGAAAACCCCGACCGGTTCACCACCACCCTGGCCAAGAAGGCGCGGGGTGGGAAGATCTTCCTCGATTACTTGCGGAACGGCCGCATGGCGACGGCTGTGGCCCCCTGGTCGCCGCGGGGGCGGCCAGGGGCGGGGGTGGCGTACCCGCTGAGTTGGGCCCAGGTGAAGAAGGGTCTCGATCCCAAGGCCTTCACCCTGCACGAGGCGGCGGTGTTGCTGAAGAAGCCCGATCCGTGGAAAGACTTCCGCAAGGGCGAGGTGAGCTTGCGGCCGGTGCTGAAGAAGGTGGGCGTGTGACCCTCACACCTTGGCACCCCGGCCGCAGCGCAGCGGAGAGCCGGGACCAGCGGGGGCGCCGCTTCCCTCGTCCCGGATAGGCGCTGGCGCGCCTTCCGGATGACAAGCAGCAAAAGGGCGAACGTTACGCGCTCCTCGGTCCGAACAGGATGATGGCGGCGCCGAGGATGCAGACGCCGGCGCCCAGCCAGTCCCAGCGGTCGGGGCGGGCGCCCTCGATCATCCACAACCACAGGATCGAGGACAGGATGTAGACTCCGCCATAGGCGGCGTAGGCGCGGCCCGCGTGGTCGGCCTCGATGAAGGTCAGCAGCCAGGCGAACAGGGCGAGGCTCATCATGCCGGGGATCAGCCACCAGACCGACTTGCCCAGACGAAGCCAGGCCCAGAAGGCGAAACAGCCGGCGATCTCGGCCAGGGCCGCGCCAACGGCGGCGAGAAGCCAGGGCTTCATGGGATGATGCGCGCGGTGCTCATGCGCCGGCTATGCCACGGGCGAGGCGGGGCCGTCTCTCCACACCGTGCGCGAAGCAAAAGGGAAGGGCAGGGCGCTCCCTCCACAGCCTTCGAAGGGGTCGCCCTCCCCACTCCTCGGAACGGGGAGGAAAGTCAGTCCAGCATGGCCTCCAGGGTGGCCAGTTCGTCGGCCTCCTTGGCCGGTTTGTCCCAGCGGATGCGGCTGATGCGGGGAAAGCGCATGGCCACGCCGGACTTGTGGCGCTTGGAGCGCTGCAGGCCCTCGAAGGCGACCTCAAGCACCAGGCCGAATTCGCGGTCGGCGCGGACGGCGCGGACGGGGCCGAAGCGGTCGGTGGTGTGGTCGCGGACGAACTTGTCGAGCTGTTTCAGCTCCTCGTCGGTGAAACCGAAATAGGCCTTGCCCACGGGGGTCAGGAGATGGGCGCCGGTCGCGTCCTCGGTCCAGACCCCAAAGGTGTAGTCGGAATAGAAGCTGGAGCGTTTGCCCGAGCCGCGCTGGGCGTACATCAGGACGGCGTCGATCAGGTGCGGATCGCGTTTCCACTTGAACCACGGCCCCTTGGGGCGACCGGCGTCGTAGGTGCTGTCGAGCCGCTTGAGCATCAGCCCCTCGGCGACGGCGGGCTCGCCCTCCGGCGGATCGGCACGCAGCCTGGCCAGGCTTTCCCAGCTGACGAAGGGTTGGAGCGGCGACAGGTCGATGCGGGGCGAGGCGACAGCGGCGACGAAGGCCTCGAGCCGAGCGCGTCGCTCGCTGAACGGCAGGCCGCGCAGGTCCTCGCCGTCGGCGGCCAACAGGTCGTAGGCGCGGATGGCGGCGGGGCTGGCCGCGATCAGCCTGGGATCGACCACCTTGCGGTTCAGCCGTTGCTGCAGGTCGCCGAAGGGGGCGGCACGGCCGGGCTCTCGCATGACCAGCAGCTCGCCGTCGATGACCCCTTCATAGGTCAGCTGGTCCAGCACATCGGGAAACGCGTTCGAGATGTCCTCGCCGGCGCGGCTGTAGAGGCGCCGCACCCCGCCCTCGGACACCGCCTGGACGCGGATGCCGTCCCATTTCCATTCGGCGGCGTAGGCTGAGGGGTCGAGCTTCTTGAGGTCGACATCCTCGTCCAGCGGATGGGCCAGCATGACGGGTCGGAAACGTCCGTTCGCCTCGACCGAGGGGCGTTCGGCCTTGCCGTCCAGCCAGGCGAACAGATCGGCGTAGGGCGGTTCCTGGGCGTGCCAGACCTCCTGGATGTCGGCGACCGGGACGCCCCCGTAATCGGCCGTCGCCTGCCAGGCCAGCCGCGCCGAGACACCGACGCGAAGCCCACCGGTGACCAGCTTCAACAGCGCCCAGCGGCCGTCGGCGTCGAGCGCATCCAGCCAGCCTTCCAAGAGCGCTTGCACCTCGGAGCGCTTGGCGTGGTTCAGGGCGTCGATCACCTCCGATAGGTCTGGCTCGCGGTTGGCGCCGTGCCGCGTGGGCCAGATCAGCGCGACGGTCTCGGCCAGGTCGCCCACATAGTCGCGCGACAGGCGAAACAGCTGGGGATCGACCCGGCTCTCGACGGCGGCGCGGATCATGGCCGGCTTAGCGGTCCTGAAGCTGAGCGCGCCGGTCAGGGACGCCAGGGCCCAGCCTCGGTCGGGGTCGGGCTGATCGGCCAGATGGTCGCGGATCAGGGTGAGCTTGGCGTTGCGCGAGGGGGTGGACGACAGCCGGTCCAGCAGGGTGGCGAAGGCGCGCATTCAGCCACCCTCCTGATCCGCCGGGTCGGCGACGATCTCCTCGTCGTCCTCGTCCTCATAGCCGACCAGATGCAGGGCGCGAGCCTTCAGCCCGTTCAGCTCGGCCCAGCGGCACAGGGCGTCGTCGCGGCCATGGGTGATCCACACCTCGCCCGGAGACAGTTCGGTCAAGGTGTCGGTCAGCTCGTCCCAATCGGCGTGGTCCGACAGGATCAACGGCAGCTCCACCCCCCTCTGGCGGGCGCGGGCGCGGACCCGCATCCAGCCGGACGCAAAGGCGGTGACAGGGTCGGGAAAGCGCCGGCTCCAGCGGTCGGCGATAGCCGAGGGCGGCGCGACGACGATCTTTCCAGCGAAGTCGGCCTTGGACCCCGTGGCCGGAGCGAGCGGGCCGAGCGCCACGCCGAAGCGTTCGTAGAGCCGGTTCAGCCGCTCCAGGGCGCCGTGGACGTAGAGGGTCTCGTCATAACCCGCCTCGCGCAGCAGGCGGATGACCCGTTGGGCCTTGCCGAGCGCATAGGCCCCGACCAGGTGGGCCCGGTCAGGGAACTGGCGGACCGAGGCCAACAACCGCTCGATCTCCTGGCCGTCGGGCGGGTGGCGGAACACCGGCAGGCCGAAGGTCGCTTCGGTGATGAAGACATCGCCGCGCACCGGCTCGAACCGCGCGCAGGTCGGGTCGCGCCGGCGCTTGTAATCGCCCGAGGCCACGATGCGCAGGCCGCGGTGGGTCAGCACGGCCTGGGCCGATCCCAGCACATGGCCGGCGGGGACCAGGCCGACATCGACGCCGTTCACGTTCGCCGTCTCGCCATAGGCCACGGCCTGGGTGCGGCCGGCGAAGTCCTGGCCATAGCGTTCGGCCATGATGGCCAGGGTCTCGGGCGTGGCCAGGACTGAGCCGTGGCCCGCGCGGGCGTGGTCGGCGTGGCCATGGGTTATGACGGCGCGGTCCACCGGCCAGGGCGGGTCGATGTAGAAGTCGCCGGGCTCGCACCACAGGCCTTTCGGCGTGGGCCTGAGCAGCGCCTCGGGCTTGAGGGCAGGTCGCGTCATGGCCTGGCATAAGGCGCCAAGCGTGGCCGATGTTCCGAGCGGCTGAACCGCAAGGCTCGCCCAGCGTTGACGAGTCTTCGTTTTCGGAGACCGACATGGCCGCGCGACCCACCTGGCAGGGGCATCTGAAGTTGTCGCTCGTCACCTGCCCGGTGGCGCTCTACACCGCGACCTCCTCGACCTCCCACGTCAGTTTCAACCTGATCAACCCCGAGACCAACAACCGCATCCGCATGGTGCCTACCGACCCCGACACCGGCCCGGTGGAGCGGTCGGACCTGGTCAAGGGCTTCGAGGTGTCCAAGGACGAGTATGTGCTGTTCGACGACGCCGACTTCGACAAGGTGAAGCTGGAATCCACCCGCACCATCTCCATCGACCAGTTCGTCGACGAAAAGGACATCGATCGCCTCTATCTCGACAGCCCCTATTATCTGGTCCCGGAAAAGGGCGTGGGAACCGAGGCCTTCGCGGTCATCCGCGAGGCGATGAAGAAGGCCGGCAAGATCGCCATCGGCTGCCTGGTGCTGCGCGGGCGCGAACGCCAGCTGGCGCTGGAGGTTCGGGGCAAGGGCCTGGTCGCCTATGCCCTGCGCGCCCATGACGAGGTGCGCGCGGCCGAGGACTATTTCGACGATATCCCGGCGGTGAAGGCTGACAAGGACATGGTCGAGATCGCCGCCCGCATCATCGGACAGAAGGAGGCGGAGTTCGATCCGACCCAGTTCACCGACCGCTACGACGACGCCTTGCGCGAGATGATCAAGGCCAAGCAGAAGGGCGGCAAGAA
>CAZITK010000029.1:0-13521 GCA_964542145.1 uncultured Brevundimonas sp. | reverse complement strand
GTTGCGAGGCAGAGCGCCGGCTGATCCGCGTCGCGACGATCGGCCGCGTCGTCCCGGGCCACGGCGTCGCCGTCATCCATGACGGCGTGCCCGTCGCCATCGAAAAGTCTGGCTGGCGACATCGTTAGATCAGCAGCTTCACTCTTCCGCTCGTCCCGGCGAGGGCGAGGCTCCAGTCCTTCTCGCGCCCAGGGCATGACGGCGGTGAGTGGGTCAGCCTGTCGTCGGGCCGGGCAAGGTCGCGCCGCTCCTACTCAGAGCCGCCCTCTTGCCCCTCCCGCCGGTCGCGGAACATCTGGGAGGCGATTTCGCCGCTCTGGTGGCCGGCCGCCCGCCGGTTCAGTTCGGCCCCGTACAGCGCGTCCAGATAGGACATGTCCCATTCCGTCAGCCCCGGCTGGCCCAGGCCCTCGTCGAACAGGTTCAGGATGGTCTGATACCCCGCCGTCTGGGCCTCGGGATCGATCTGGGCCAGGGCCACCATGCCCAGATAATCCCCCAGCTGCCGCGTATCGAGCCCCTCGGCCTCGTCCAGATCGACGATGATGAAGGCGCGCGTCAGATCGTTGCGAACGGGTGACCGCAACAGGCCCTCACCGGGAATGTTAGGAGGGAGTTCGCCCGGTAGGCGCACGGCCGGAACATCGAAGTCGCGCATCATCGGCATGCTGACATGCCACCAGCGCACGGGCGCGGCGGTGTCCTGGAACCGCTCTAGGGCGTAGGCGCTTCTCGACGCTCCGGCATAGGCGGGTCGAAACGCCCGGGGCATCCGTTGGACCATGCCCTTGGCCAGGGTCGGCCCATCATCCGTGGCGATGACCACCACATTGGGTCTGCATCCCGGTTCGCCCACCTCCACCCCGACGCGCAGCGCTACAGCGGACATCTGGTCCGCCAAGGCCTGGGCGCTCTCGCGTTGCATGTTGACGACGCTGACGCACACCGGCGTCGTCCACCGTGCGGGTCCGCGCCCAACGGGCGGGGTGACGACCTCATCGACGAAATGCTCGATGGCCTCACGCAGGGGCCGCCCTTGGACGACGATCTCGTCGAGGACGGTGACGGGATCATCCGGCGGCGGGGCCGCGGCCGCCGGATCGGCGGCGCTGATGGCCAGGGAGAGAAGGGCGGCTGCGAGCAATGATCCGCTCCAACGGATTGCGGTTCAAGGAACGGTAGAGTGCGGCCGCGCCCCTCACAAGCAATAAGCGCGGCGGGTTTTCAACTCTCGGTGAGCATCGCCCGCGCCCGCCGGAAGACAGCCTCGAACATCTCGGCCGTCAGCCGCCCCGTGTTCGTGTTCAGCCGCGAGCAGTGATAGCTGTTGATCAGGCGATACGGCCCGGCCCGCCCCTCGACCCCATGTCCCGCCGGAATGGCCGTGCCCGGCAGGCCCAGGGTCTTCAGCACATTGCGGCGCGACACGTCGCCGAGGGTCACGATCACCCGCAGCCGGGGCAGGGCGGCCAGGCGATCGACCAGGAAGGGCCGGCAGGTCGCCTCCTCGGCCGGGGTCGGCTTGTTGCCCGGCGGGGCGCAGCGCACGGCGTTGGTGATCATGCAGTCGACCAGCTCCAGCCCGTCGTCGGGCCGGGCGTCATAGTCGCCGCGCGCGAAGCCGGTCTTCTTCAGCGTCTCGTAAAGCAGCCAGCCCGCGTGATCCCCCGTGAACGGCCGTCCCGTCCGGTTCGCCCCCGTGCGGCCGGGCGCGAGGCCCGCCACCAGCAGCCGCGCGTTGGGGTCGCCGAAGCTGGGCGCGGGGTCGTTCCACCAGTCGGGATGGGCGGCCCGGTTCTCCATCCTGTAGGCGACCAGGCGTGGGCACAGCGGACAGCCGCGCGGAGCCTCGGGGGTCAGGGTCATGGTCATGGCGGCGATTTCCTCTCCCGTCACCCCCGGGCTTGTCCCGGGGGTGCATACACGCGGGATCATCCTGTGAAGCGCTGATGGCGAGGGTCGTGTTTATGGATGCCCGGAACAAGTCCGGGCATGACGATGCC
Organism: uncultured Brevundimonas sp.; assembly: GCA_964542145.1. Taxonomy (GTDB): domain Bacteria; phylum Pseudomonadota; class Alphaproteobacteria; order Caulobacterales; family Caulobacteraceae; genus Brevundimonas. The sequence goes on along the minus strand of CAZITK010000029.1, from coordinate 11,518 downwards.
CCTTTTCAGCGGACGGGCGCATCCGCCCGCGGCCGCCCGAACTCGGCCAGCAGGTCGTTCAGGTCCACGAATTCGTCCGCCGCCCGCCGCAGGTCGTCGGCGATCATGGGCGGCTGGGTCTTGAGGCTGGAGATCACCGTCACCCGCACCCCCTTGGCCTGGACCGCCTGGACCAGCCGGCGGAAATCGCCGTCGCCCGAAAACAGCACCACCTGATCCAAGTGCGGCGCCAGCTCCAGCATGTCGACGGCGATCTCGACATCCATGTTGCCCTTGTAACGGCTGTGCCCTTGGGGATCGGTGAACCGCTTCACCGGCTTGGTCACCAGGGTGAAGCCGTTGTAGTCTAGCCAGTCGACCAGGGGCTTGATCGGCGAGAACTCTTCGCCCTCGACGATGGCCGTGTAATAATAGGCCCGAACCAGGACGGCCCGCTCGCGGAACCAGTCGATCATCTTCTTGAAGTCGAGATCCGCGCTCAGTCCCTTGGCCGTCGAATAGAGATTGGCCCCGTCGATGAACAGGGCCGTGCGGCCGGTCGGGTTGAGGATCATGGATGAAAACTCCGAGACAATAGGAACCCCGGCCTCCGCCGGAATGGGCGGCGCCGATGCGATGGGCGAGAATCCCCTGGGGGATGGGGCCGTCATCGTCGCCCTGGGCTGCAATGACAAGGGGGCCTGGCCCGACTGCCGCACGGCGTTGGAGGCGGCCGTGGCCTGGTTCGCTGAGGAGGGGATCACCGTCATCGCCCGCTCGGGCTGGTGGGCGTCCAAGGCCTGGCCGGACCCGGAGGACCCGCCGTTCCTGAACGGCGTGGCCATGGTCGCGACCGCGCTCGACCCCCACGCCCTGATGATGGCGCTGGCCCGGATCGAGGCGGCGTTCGGGCGGGCCCGGAGCGCGCTGAACGCGCCGCGGACCCTGGATCTGGACCTGATCGCTCATGGGCGGGAGACGGGCGATCTGGACGGCCTGATCCTGCCGCATCCGCGCGCGGCCGACCGCGCCTTCGTCATGCGCCCCTTGGCCGAGATCGCGCCGGACTGGCGGCATCCGACGTCGGGCGAAACGGCCCAGGTCCTGGCCCGGCGCGCCACGGTCGGCGCCGACGCCTGCCTGGCCTTTGCGGCGGGCCGTTAACCGCGTCCGTCAACCCTGTCTTGAACGGATCGCGCTAGACAGGCGTCATGGCGTTGCGCCCGACCCTCTTTCCGACCTTGCTCGTCGCCCCCCTGATCGTCCTGGGCGGCGCGCTTCTGGCCGGCTGCGGCGCGGCGAGCGATGATCTCTCGTTTGAAGGCATGGCCGAACAGGTCGCGGCGATTCCGGTCGAGGGCGCGACCCGGGTTGCCGCTCAAGGTCCCAGGACGGCGGCCGAGGCCGGTCTGCGTCCCGCGCTCAATATCGAGGTGCTGGACGTCCACGATTTCTGGGACGCCCGCGACGGCCTGGCTGTGGCGGCTCCCGTGCTGCGCGAGGTGGCCGACGCCGTGCCGCCCGAGGCCGCGCGCGCGGTGACCGCCGAAGCTCTGAATGGCCTGCGCGGATCTCAGCCGGCGCCCCAACCGGCGAACACGTCGCCTGTCGCCACTCGCTTGATCCAGCTCGGCGCCTATTCCAGCGAAACCGCCGCCCGCGCCGCCTGGCAGGCCGCCGCCGATCGCGCCGGCGGCGCGCTGGACGGCCTCGAACCCCGGTTGGAGACAGTCCAGGTCGGCGGCCGCACCCTGACCCGCCTGCGCGTCGCCGCCCCTGAAAGCGACGCCCCGGCCCTGTGCCGGGCGGCGCAAGTCACCGATCCGTTCTGCTCGTCCACAGGCGCCGCCTGACGCCGCGTTGACGGCCCGCTCGCCGACCCCGATTCTGGCGACTGGAAGCGCCCCGGACGATTCGGGGCCGCAGCATGGATCTGGGCAATGGCCGGGCCACACATCATCGTCGTCGGCAACGAAAAGGGCGGGGCGGGGAAATCCACCCTGGCCATCCACATCGCGGTGGGGCTGCTCCATGCCGGCAAGTCGGTGGGGGTCATCGACCTGGACCTGCGCCAACGCACCCTGGCCACCTTCTTCGCCAACCGCGAACGCTGGCTGGAGGCCAACCACGCCGAGGCCCCCATGGCGCGGGTGGCCGAGATGGGCGACGGCAAGATCATGGCCCGGGCTGACGCCGAGACCCAAATGGCGGCCTTTGATGCGGCGCTGGCGTCGCTGGCTGACTGCGACGCCGTCTTGATCGACACGCCCGGCGGCGACACGGCCCTCAGCCGCGAGGCCCACGCCCGCGCCGACCAGATCGTCACGCCCATGAACGACAGCTTCGTGGATTTCGACCTGCTGGGCCACGTGGATCCGGTGACGCTCGATCTGCTCAAGCCCTCCATTTATTCCGAGACCGTGTGGGAGGCGCGCAAGAACCGCGCGCTCACCGAGGGCCGGGCCGGCGCCACAATCGACTGGATCGTCCTGACCAACCGCCTTGCCGTGGCCGAGGCGCGCAACCGCCGGCGCGTCGATGAGAAGATGACCAAGCTGGCCAAGCGGGTGGGTTTTCGCGTCGGGCCGGGGCTGCGCGACCGAGTAATCTATCGCGAACTGTTTCCCTTCGGTCTGACGGTGGCCGACATTTCCGCCCAGATACGGCCCGTGTCGGTGTCCATCGCTCACGTCGCCGCCCGCCAGGAGATGCGCAGCCTGATGCAGGCCCTGGGCCTTGAGGCCGTTGACCGCCTGGATCGGGCGGCGTGAGGGGCGGGGTTGCCAGGTAGCGTCGTCACCCCCGTGCTTGTCACGGGGGTCCATAAACACGGCTATCCGCAGTTCCAGCGAAAATGGCTGACTTCCGAGCGTATGGACCCCCGGCACAAGGCCGGGGGTGACAGTAAAGGGGAGGGCGGCCCCCCATGACCCTCCTTTACCTCGGCGTCGGGGCCGTCATCCTTTGGATGCTCATCCGCCTGGGTCGTCAGGGTGAGCGTGCCCGGCGCGGCCACTGGCGCATCGCCTCGACCCTCATGGCGGCGGCTCTCTTCCTGGGCGCCGTCGTCGCCGCCGTGCGCGGCGTCTGGATCGGGGCCGGGGCCATGGCGGCGGCCGGCCTGTGGCTGACCCTGGCCTCGCGCGTTCGTTCAGCCACGCCCCGCCCCGCCGCCCCCCGCATGAGCGAGGCCGAGGCCCGCCGCATGCTGGGCGTCCCGGCCACGGCCGACCGCGCCGAGATCCAGACCGCCTGGCGCCGTCTGATGGCCCGCGCTCACCCCGACCAGGGAGGCACCCAAGGCTTGGCCGAACAGCTCAATCAGGCCCGAGACCGTCTGCTGAAGCCTTAGACCTAAGGCGCACCGACTGAAGTTGATCGCGCGCCAAGCATGCGCGCGGCCTCGGGCGCGAAATAGGTCAGGACGCCTGCGCAGCCGGCACGCTTGAAGGCCGTCAACGTCTCGATCATGGCACGGTCGCGGTCCAGCCATCCGTTGGCGATCGCGGCCTGCATCATCGCGTATTCGCCGGACACCTGATAGGCGAAGGTCGGCACGCGGAAGGTTTCCGACACGCGCCGGACGATGTCGAGATAGGGCATCCCCGGCTTGACCATGACCGCGTCGGCCCCCTCGGCGATGTCCATGGCGACTTCTCGCAGGGCCTCGTCCGAATTGGCGAAGTCCATCTGATAGGTCTTCTTGTCACCCGACAGCATGGCCGCCGAGCCGACCGCGTCGCGATAGGGGCCGTAGAAGGCCGAGGCGTATTTGGCGGCATAGCTGAGGATCAGGGTGTCCTGCAGCCCGTTGGCCTCCAGCGCCTCCCGGATGGCCTGGACGCGGCCGTCCATCATGTCTGACGGCGCCACCACGTCGGCACCGGCGTGGGCCTGGATGAAGGCCTGTTCGGCCAGCCGCTCCAGGCTTGCGTCGTTGAGGATCTTCCTGTCCTCGACCACGCCGTCGTGGCCGTGGTCGGTGTAGCAATCCAGGGCGACGTCGCACATGACGCCGATCTCGGGCGCGGCGTCCTTGATCGCCTTGATGCACTCCGGGATCAGGCCGTCCGGATCGGTGGCGCCGGTCCCGACAGCATCCTTCATCGCGGCGTCGACATTGGGAAACAGCGCGACCATTGGAATGCCCAGATCACGCGCCTCGACGGCCGCCCTGGCCGCTTCGGCCGGCGACAGGCGGAACACGCCGGGCATTGAAGGCACGGGCGCCCGGGCTTCGTCGCCGTCATGGACGATCAGGGGCCAGATCAGGTCGGCGGGCGTCAGGGCCGTCTCGGCCACAAGGCTGCGCACCCAGGGCGCGGCGCGCAGACGGCGCGGGCGAGCGAGCGGGAAGGGCGCGGGCGTGAAGGACAGGGACATGGAGCGGACATACCTTCCTTCTCCCTGTGGGAGAAGGTGGCCCGCGAAGCGGGTCGGATGAGGGTTTACGGTGCCGGCCCTGGAGATGCCGCAACCCCTCACCCTTTCGCACAAGGCCGATCGCCAGCGGCGCTCGGGTGCTAAAGCCCTCTCCCAATGGGAGAGGGGCTTCGATATGAACGGCCAAAGACAGTGAGGAAACGCCCCATGGATTTCGCCCTCTCAGACGACCAGCGCGCCATCCAGGACGCCGCGCGCGCCTTCGCCGAGGCGGAGTTCCTGCCCAACTCCGCGCGCTGGGACGAGGACAAGCACTTCCCCGTCGATGTGATGAAACAGGCCGCCGAGATGGGGTTCTGCGGCATCTATACGGGCGAGGAGCACGGCGGCCTTTCGCTGGGCCGCGTCGAGGCGGCTCTGATCTTCGAGGAACTGGCGCGGGGCGATGTTTCGACCGCCGCCTTCATCTCGATCCACAACATGGCCACCTGGATGATCGACAGCTTCGGCTCCGACGATCTGCGCGGCCGCTATGTCCCGGAGCTGGTCGGCATGGAGAAGATCGCCAGCTATTGCCTGACCGAGCCAGGCTCGGGCTCGGACGCGGCGGCCCTGCGCACCACGGCGCGGCTGGACGGCGACCATTATGTGCTGAACGGGTCCAAGGCCTTCATTTCGGGCGCCGGGACCTCGGACGTCTATGTGGTCATGGTCCGCACCGGCGGCGATGGCCCCAAGGGGATTTCCGCTATCGTGGTCGATAAGGACGCGCCCGGCCTCAGCTTCGGCGGCCAGGAAAGGAAGATGGGCTGGAACAGCCAGCCCACCGCCATCGTCCAGTTCGACGACTGCCGCGTGCCGGCGGCGAACCTGCTGGGCAAGGAGGGCGACGGCTTCCGCTACGCCATGGCCGGGCTGGACGGCGGGCGGCTGAACATCGCCGCCTGTTCCCTCGGCGGCGCGCGGCTGGCGCTGGAGACGGCCCAGGATTACGTCGCGTCGCGCAAACAGTTCGGCAAGCCGATCGGCGAGTTCCAGAACACCCAGTTCAAACTGGCCGACATGGCGACGCAGCTGGAGGCGGCGCGGCTGATGGTGCTGCGCGGGGCCTGGGCCATCGACACCGGCCACCCGGAAAAAACCAAGTGGTGCGCCATGGCCAAGCGCCTGGCCACCGACGCCTGTTTCCAGATCGCCGACGAGGCGCTGCAGCTGCACGGCGGCTATGGCTATCTGAAGGACTATCCGCTGGAACGGATCGTGCGCGACCTGCGCGTCCACCGCATCCTGGAAGGCACCAACGAGATCATGCGCGTGATCGTGGCGCGAGAGCTATCTCGGCATTAAGGCGTGGCGTGGACGCGGCGACGCGGCCTCGGTAAGCCAGCGCGCATGAGCGAATCCGAAGTCCTTGCCCGCGTCGAATCCGGCGTCGGCCGTCTGACCCTGAACCGGCCCAAGGCGCTGCACGCGTTGAACCGGCCGATGTGCCTCGCCATAACCGAGGCGCTGCTGGCCTGGCGGGGCGGCGACGCCGTGAAATCTGTGCTGATCGACCATGCGGGCGAGCGCGGCTTCTGCGCCGGGGGCGACATCCGCATGATCGCCGAGAGCGGGGCGGGCGACGCGGCGGACGCTAAGGCCTTCTTCGACACCGAATACAAGCTGAACGCCTTGCTGTTCGACTATCCCAAGCCGGTGACGGCCATCGTCGACGGGATCGTCATGGGCGGCGGCGTGGGCATTTCCGAACCCGCCGATGTGCGGATCGCCACCGAGCGGACGACCTATGCCATGCCAGAGACCGGCATCGGCCTGTTTCCCGATGTCGGCGGCGGCTGGTTCCTGCCCCGGCTGGAGGGCGAGGTCGGGACCTGGATCGCCCTGACAGGCGCGCGGCTGAAGGCGGCCGACACCGTGGCCCTGGGCATTCACACCCACTTTCTGCCTTTGGACGCCATCGAGGCCTTCAAGAGCATCATCAAGACCGATCCGGCCTATCCGGTCGACATCGCCGACAACCTGGCCGCCGATCCGGGGGAGGGGACGGTCGAGCCGCATCTGGAAGCCATCGACCGGATCTTCGCCCACGACAGCATGGAGGCCATCGTCGCGGCCCTGGAGGCCGAGGGGACGGAGTGGGCCGACAAGCAGCTGGCGATCCTGAAGACCAAATCGCCTCAGTCGCTGAAAGTGACCCTACGCCAGCTGCGGATCGGACGGCGGCTGGAGACCTTCGCCGACAACATGGCGATGGAGTACGCCCTGGGCGGCCGAGTGGTGCAGACCCACGATTTCCAGGAGGGCGTCCGCGCCGTGATCCTGGATAAGGATAACACTCCGAATTGGAAGCCCGCCACGCTGGAGGGTGTTTCCGACGCTGAACTGGACCGCCTGTTCGCGCCCCTGCCGGAGGCGGAGGCCTGGCGTCCGCTGGACTGAGATGGACTTTCTCAACCGCGTCGCCTGGCCTTCGCCGGGGAGACGGCAGCGGAACGGATTGCACTTCGCCACCGAACGGCGCGTTATGCCGGAACAGGGAGAACGCCATGGCCAAGCGCACCATTATCGCAACCGCCGCCCTCGCCGTGCTTGCGGCCTGTGCATCCGCTCCTCGCGAGGCGCCGGATGAGATCGCGGCCAGGATCGAGGCCGCCGCGGACCCGGCCTTTGCCGACGCCCTGCGGATGGCCGCCGTCCACGATCCGGCGCGGCCCGAGGAGGACACCTCGCGCGACGCCCTTCGCAAGCCGTTCGAGATGCTCCAGGTCATGGATTTGAAGCCCGGCGACGTGGTCGCCGACATCCGGCCGGAGGAAGGTTATTTCACCCGGCTGTTCGCCCCGGTCGTGGGCGAGGCCGGCCATGTCTATGCCTTCGTGCCGACCCGCACGGCCGCGCGCGAGGACGCCTATGCCGACGCCCTGGCCGCCGCCTATCCCAATGTCAGCCGGGTCACCGGGCGACTGGAGGACCTGACCTTCGACCGGCCGCTGGACGTGATCTTTACCGCCCAGGAGTATCACGACTTCACCATGCCCCGGTTCGAGGTAGATGTGGCCGCCATGAACCACGCCGCCTTTCGGGCGCTGAAACCCGGCGGCCTCTACGTCATAATCGATCATTCCGGCCGTCCCGGCACCGGCGCGACCGAGGCGTCGACCCTCCACCGCATCGAGGGCGCCGAGGTCCGCCGCCAGGTCGAGGCCGCCGGCTTCGTCTTCGACGGCCAGACAACGCTCCTGGCCAATCCCGAAGACGACCGTACCCTCAGTGTCTTCGACGAGGCGATCCGGGGGCGCACGGACCAGTTCGTCTATCGCTTCAAAAAGCCGGACTAGGCCTCAGTTCACCTTGGCGCCCGGCCCAGCGCCCAGATCGCGCGCCGCCGCCGGATCCGCTTGCGGATCGCCGAGCTCTGGAGAACACGCTGCCGTCCGCCGGCGCGTGGAACCGGTCGCCGTCCGGCCGGGGTTCGGTGACCAGCATCCTGGCCGCCCTGCTGAATGGTCTGGCTGCCGCGTTATGGTCGGGTGCGCCGCCGTAACCTGGGTCGACGCCGTTCACTGGGACCCTGTGGCGGTGGGCAGGTGCTCCTTGTCGTGACGGCCGACGCGGTCGACCAATGTCCGGGCCGCCGCGCTCATGCCGGTGACGATGACCTCGGCCCCCTGGCGGCGATAGCGGAACACCACCTTGTCGACGGCGGCGACGCCGGTCAGGTCCCACAGATGCGCCTGGGTCATGTCGATCTCGACATGGGTGGGGTGGCCGTGATGCTCGAAGCTGGCGGCGAAGACGTCCGCCGACGCGAAGAACAGGTTTCCGGTGACCTTGTACTTCAAGCGTCCGGGCTCAGGGACATCGATCTCCTCGACCACGATGGTCTTGCCGACCTTGCGCATGAAGAAGATGGCCGAAAGGACCACGCCCAGGACGACGCCCTGGGACAGGTCGTGGGTCAGCACCACGGTGACGGTGGTGGCCAGCATCACTACCGACGACTGGAAGGGCGTTGAGCGCAGCTTCAGCACCGAGCCCCAGTCGAACGTCCCGATCGACACCATGATCATCACCGCCACCAGGGCCGCCATCGGGATCATCGCCACCCAGTCCTGCAGCACCAGGATCAGGAACAGCAGGAAGAGACCGGCCCAAAGGGTCGACAGCCGACCGCGCGCGCCGCTGGACACATTGATGATCGACTGGCCGATCATGGCGCAGCCGGCCATGCCGCCGAAGAAGCCCGAGGCGATGTTGGCGATGCCCTGACCACGGGTTTCGCGATCCTTGTCCGACGGCGTGTCGGTGATGTCGTCCAGCAGGTTGGCCGTCAGCAGGCTCTCCAGCAGACCGACGAAGGCCAGGGTCGCCGCCACCGGCCCGATGATGGCCAGGGTCTCCCATGTCAGAGGCACCATGGGGATATGGAACATCGGCAGGGTGGAGGGCATCTCGCCCATGTCGCCGACGGTGCGCACATCCAGTCCGCTCCACATGACGAAGCCGCTGATCAGCACGATGGCGACCAGGGCCGAGGGCACGGCCCTGGTCAGGCGCGGCAGGCCGTAGATGATGGCCAGGCCCGCCGCCACCAGGGCGTAGGTCTGCCAGTTGGCGCCGATCAGCTCGGGCAGCTGGGCCATGAAGATCAGGATGGCCAGGGAGTTGACGAAACCTGTCATCACCGAGCGCGACACGAATTTGATGTAGCGCCCCAGCTTCAGCAGGCCCACGATGATCTGGAAGACGCCGGTCAGGATCGAGGCCGCGAACAGGTACTCAAGACCGTGATCGCGGACCAGGGTGACCATCAGCAACGCCATCGCCCCGGTCGCCGCCGAGATCATGGCCGGGCGGCCGCCGACGAAGGCGATGGTCACGGCGATGACGAAGCTGGCGTAGAGGCCGACGGCCGGATCGACCCCGGCGATGATGGAAAAGGCGATGGCCTCGGGAATCAGGGCCAGGGCGACGACGGTCCCCGCAAGCAGGTCGCGGCGCGGACTGGCCAGCCACTGCTGGCGAGCGGATTCGAACGGGAGCATTGGGATACACGCGCAGGTCAGGCCTTCCAACACGGGGGCTGGATCGGTTTAGGGCCTGTCGGTTTCCCGGCGGATTGGCGGCCAGGATAGCCACCCACTCTTGATCAGGTGGGTCCAAGTTGATGGGCCGACCCATGCCGATTCGCGGCGGCGCAGGCAAGGCCCATTTCAGGGTCATTTGAAACCCGACGGATCAAGGCGCCGTGGCGGGCGCTCGTCCGACCGTCCGCCCAGTCCCGCTTTCCCTCCGGCCCCCATCCCGCTAACCCTCCCCGCACATCCAAACGCGCGTGGGAGCAGCACATATGAAGATCGCCTTTATCGGTCTGGGCAACATGGGCGGCGGGATGGCCGCGAACCAGGCGAAGGCCGGGCGCGCCGTCGCCGCCTTCGATCTGTCCGCCGAGGCTCTGGAGCGGGCCGGGCAAGCGGGATGTGCGCCGGTCGGGTCAGTGGCCGAGGCGGTCAAGGACGCCGAGGTGGTGGTCACCATGCTGCCGGCCGGGCCGCATGTGCTGAAGGTCTATTCCGAACAGATCATCGGGGCGGCGCCCAGCTCGGCGCTGCTGATCGACTGTTCGACCATCGACGTGGATACAGCGCGGAAGGTCGCGGGCCTGGCCAGTGACGCGGGCTATGCGTTCGCCGACGCGCCGGTGTCGGGCGGTACGGCGGCGGCGGATGCGGGAAATCTGGCTTTCATGGTCGGCTGCAACGAGGCTGACTTCGGGCGCATCGAGACGGCGCTGGAGCCTATGAGCCGGATCACCATCCGCGCCGGGGACCACGGGGCGGGACAGGCGGCCAAGATCTGCAACAACATGCTCTTGGGCATCTCGATGATCGGCACCTGCGAGGCCGTCGCCCTGGCCGAGCGCCTGGGCCTCGACCCCGAGCGGTTCTTCGAGATCGCCTCCAAGTCCTCGGGTCAGTGCTGGAGCGTGACCAGCTATTATCCCTGGCCAGGCCCGGTGCCGGCCGCCCCGTCCAACCGGGACTATCAGGGCGGATTCGCCTCGGCCATGATGCTGAAGGACCTGAAGCTGGCCCAGGACGCCGCCGCCAAGGCGGGCGCGACCACGCCCCTGGGGGCCCAGGCCGAGGCCCTCTACGCCCTGTTCGACCGCCTGGGCTACGGCGGCAAGGACTTCTCGGCCATGCTGCAACTGCTGCGGGGGGAGACGGGCAGGCTCTAACCCTCTCCCCTGTGGGAGAGGGAGACCGCGCACGGCGGCGTCAGCCGTCGTCCTTGCGCGGTCGGGTGAGGGGTTACGCGGCTGCCTGATCGAATCGGCGGGATCCGCGCGACCCCTCATCCGTCATGCTTCGCATGCCACCTTCTCGAACAAGGGGAGAAGGGTTCGCCCGGCTCCCAGATTGCCCCCCGGCGCCAAGCCTGTTACACGCCGCGCCTTGATCGGCGCGCCCTTGCGCCCACATGCGATCCACCATGCTCCAGACCATTCTTTTCGTCGTCATGATCGTGATCTCGCTGGCCATGACCGGCGTGATCCTGCTGCAGCGTTCCGAAGGCGGCGCGCTCGGCATGGGCGGCGGGCCGTCGGGCTTCATGACGGCGCGCGGCGCGGGCAATCTCCTGACCCGCGTCACGGCCATCCTGGGCGGCATGTTCTTCCTCTGCGCCATCACCCTGACCATCGTCGGCAACATGGATCGCGCCGGCGGCTCGGTGGCCACCAGCGACGCGGTTGGCTCCATCGATCTCAGCCAGCAGCCGGCCCCGGCCCCCGCGCCTGCCCAGACGGCGCCGACCGGCCCGGCCACGCCCTCGCTGGACGATCTGGAAACCAGCTTCGGCGCCCCGGTTTCACCCGCGCCCCAACAAGCCCCGGCCCAGTAAGCCGACCGCTAGCCCCGGCGCCTCGCGCGCCGGTTGGTTCGCCGTCATCGTGATGTTTTTTATTGCGCCTGGCCCTGGAGTCGGGCCTAGGTGATCCCCCATGGCCCGTTATGTGTTCATCACCGGGGGCGTGGTGTCCTCGCTTGGAAAAGGTCTGGCCTCGGCCGCGCTCGGCGCTTTGCTGCAGGCCCGCGGCTATTCCGTTCGGCTGAGGAAACTCGACCCTTATCTTAACGTCGATCCGGGG
>CAZITK010000028.1:0-13676 GCA_964542145.1 uncultured Brevundimonas sp. | reverse complement strand
GGTGCGCTCGATCACCGACCTGATGATCCTGCCGGGCCTGATCAACCTGGACTTCGCCGACGTCCGCGCCGTGATGTCCGAGATGGGCAAGGCGATGATGGGCACCGGCGAAGCCGCCGGCGACGACCGCGCGCTCAACGCTGCGCAGAACGCCATCGCCAACCCTCTGCTGGACGAGACGAGCCTCAAGGGCGCCAAGGCCGTGCTGGTCAACATCACCGGCGGGCCGGACATGACCCTGCTGGAGGTCGACGAGGCCGCCAACGCCATCTCGGCCGAGGTCGAGGCCGACGCCAACATCATCTTCGGCGCAGCCTTCGATCCCGCGCTGGAAGGTCGGATCCGCGTCTCCGTCGTGGCCACCGGGATGGACGATGCGGTCATGTCTTCGATTGAGCCGGTCGCTCCCCCGCGCCGCACCCTGTCGCAGCCTTCGGCGCCCAAGGCCTGGACCGACGCCGGGTCGGTCGAGAGCCTGCGCGTCGCTCCGACTGAATCCGCGGTCGCGCCGAGCCAGTCCGAACACGTCATCGCCCAGACGCCGGAGCTCCAGCCCGAACCGAGCCGCGAGCCGGAACCCGTTCTGCGTGTCGAGCCCGAGCCTGCTTTCGAGCCCATGGCTCGGCCCGAGCCCGCCGCCGATCCGGTCATCTACCCCGCCCGCGAGGAGCGCGTCATCGGCCGGATCATCGATCCGGCGGTCGAGGAATATGAGAGCCGCACCGCCTCCCGCCCGGACCAGGGCGACCTCTATTTCGATCGTGGCCGCCGTGAACCCGCCGGCACGCCCGAGCCCGGATACGACACGGGCGCCGACCGCAAGGGGGGCTGGAGCCTGTTCGGCCGCGGCAAGCGCCCGGCGCCCCAGCCCTCGCCCTATGCGCCGCCCCAGTCGCGGAGCGAGCTGCGGCCCAGCCAGTCGGCCCAGCCCCGCATCGACCCCGAAGCCCAGGAGGATGATCTGGAGATCCCCTCCTTTCTCCGCCGGCTCGCCAACTAGGCGACGCGGGTCGCCCCAGGACTAGAAGGCTCAGGGCCGCGTCGGATCACTCCGTCGCGGCTTCTGGTCGTCCGTCCTCGCCGGTGGTGTCGATGAAGCTCTGGGGCGCGGCGCAGCCATTCAGGCTCTCGGCGCCGATCTCGACCCGCGCGGTAAAAGGATAGATTCGGTCGCTCATGCCGTCCGAGCAGGGCGTGGCCGCCAGGGTGACGACCAGGGCCTGGCCGTCGTCGGTCGCCGTGGCCCACACCGCTGTCGTGCCCTGGACCTGCGGCCCCGGATTGGCGGCGCGGCGCAGCGGCCGATCCACCCCCTCATACTCCAGCCGGTCTGCACGGATGCGCACACTCCAGAACGGCTCGGTCCCCAGGACATGCAGAGGCTCCGACAGATCGACACCGTTCAGAACGGCGGGCTCCGCAGACGGAGCGCCCCCAGGCGCGGGCGCGCCGCGCTCCACCATTCGCTCTTTGCCAGGATCGGAACAGCCGACCAGAATCAGGCTCGCCGCTGCGACGGACAGGAGGCGGAGGGGCATCAAAGCTTCTCCATGATGGCGTTCACGGGGCCTCGTCGATCCCGCGTTTCCGTTCGAGGCTGCCATCCGCCTCGGCGTCGCGGCCGGAACGGCTGGAATGGAAGGCCAGGGCCATCAGGCCCCAGGCCAGACCGCCCGTGCCGATCAGGGCGATGCTGAGTGCGATCCACCCGTGCACCGAAAGGGCGCTGTCGCCCGTCGCCTCCCACAGCCAGCCAAGCGCCGCCACGGTCACGGCCGCGACGAGAACGGCCAAGCCCAGCACCAGGCCGAAACGAACCAGACGCCGCATCAGGACATCAGCCGCGTGCTATCGCTGGACCCACTGGCCCTGGGCGTTCCTGAACCATTCCCCCGAGCGGATTCGCGGCAGCAGCTGGGATTCGAACATCCGCGCCCCGGCGACGGCTGCGGACACGCCCGCCTCCGCGCCGCGATTGGCGTAGGCCTGGCGCCGGGCGGTGTTGGTGATGGTGATGGCCTCGCGCGTATCGGCGTCGGTCGCGGTGCGGACGCCGACGAAGCCGTCGGCTTGTTCGCCGACCTCGCCGCGCGACTTGGCGGCGTCGATCAACGCCTTCTGGGCGCTGGTCTGCGCCAGGGCGCTTCCAGCGATCGCCGCGCCCATGGCCAGGGCGACGACGCCGGCGGCGAAGGCGGCCTTCAGGCCGCCGCGTCGGGTCGGGTTGTTGATGATGGCGCTCATGGTTTCAGCCCCTCTCTTTCAGGGTCAGAACAGGTTGGGATTTTCTTGCAGAAGGGCGCGCAGTTCCTCGTCCAGCCTGACCCGGACGTCGGCGTCCAGCTTCGCGTAGATTTGGATCGGATCGACCTGCAGTCGCACCGTCGGCGTGCAGGCCGCGGCGCCCATGGCGGCAAGGGCGGCCGTCATAGCCAAAGGGGCCGCCAGCCGGCGGGCGATCGATTGGGGCGGCTGGCTCATGTCGGAATCTCCAAGGGCGAGGGTCACGCCAATGATCTAACGCCGACCCTGCTGAACCAGTTCTGAACGGTCAAGGCAGGATCGTTCACTCTCCCCGCCGCGCGCGCTGCAGGGCCATGAAGTCCGACGCCAGCTGATTGGCGTTGAGGGTGGTGTCCAGCGTCAGGTCGATCTCCGTGCCGCTGGGCAGGGGCAGTTCGCGATTGAGAAAGTCGCGAGAGATCAGTTCCATCAGGGTCAGCCGCAGTTCCTGGCGCCGGGGCGGGTCGTGCCTACCCTTGATCGAGAACAGCAGGCTCATCCTGCCGCCGGCCAGGCTGTTGACCTCGGCCGTCAGGGTGTCGAACGCCAGGTTTTCCATGGCCTGATAGGCCAGGTCTTGGACCGTATTCTCGGAAACCTCGTCCCCGGCGCCGCCCGCCTGGACCTCGCTCAGGGCCTCGCGGCTGATCGACAGCCGGCCGGGCTCGACCGCATGGAGCGAGCCCTCGAAAATCCGGACGCCCTCGGTTGGGCTGGAGGTGAAGGGCAGACGACCCGACACCACCGCGTCCATAGAGATCTTGTCGGCGAATCGCGAAGCGGCGATCACCTCGCCCAACTGGACCCGTTCCAGCAGGATCACGCCCGACCACTCCCGCGCCCCGTCCAGGGGGAAGGCGGTCGGCTCCACCCGGATCACGCCGCCGGCCACGTCCAGCTCGAAGGCCCCGACGTTCAGGCTCTCGGCGTCCAGGTCGAACGCCAGCTCCAGTTCGGTCAGCGGGGTGAAGGCCCCGACGCGCCGGACCGTCAGCCGCTGATCCGGCGCCGAAATCGCCGGGGTCAGGCTGACCAGATCCACCTGCCCGGCCAGGCCCTCGACCAGTCCGGCGGGACTGACAAAGTCCAGGCCGTCGGTCATAGCCACCCCGCCGCTGGTCACCCCAGCGGGGCTCCAGTCAAACCGCCCGTTAAAGGCGACCCGACCGGTGACCGGTCCGTCCACCATGCCGTTCAGCAGAGGGGTCAGGTCGCGGGGCTGCAGCCCCCCCTCGGCGAAGGTCAGATTCGGCAGGTCAATGACCACACCCCCGCTTTCCACCTGTCCGTCATGGTGGAAGGCGGCGTGGCCAAGGCCCGTCGCGCCCCGCGCCAGGTCGAAACCGCCCCGCCACTGCTCGTTGGACAGCCGCGCCTCTCCGCTCACCAGCAGAGGAAGGAACCGCACGGTCTCGGCCAGATCGACGACGCCCGCACGCGAAACCTGAGTTGTGAGGTCAAGCCGTTGCGGGCCGCCCAAAACCGTCATCGTCCCAGCGGCTTCGCGCACCCCGGCCTGGAAGCTCTGAACATCGGCCGTTATCCCGGCGAACCGGCCCTCCACGCGCCAGCCGCCCTCGCGCACCGTGACCAGCGCGGCCGCGCCCGGGCAGAGGTCGCCGCGGACATCGATGGCGTCGTTCTCACCCAGTTCCAGCCGCGCCGCCGTCACGTCCAGGCATCGTGCAGGCCGATAGGTGGTCACCCCACGGTCCAGCGCCAGCGTTCCCGCCGTCGCCACGTCCAGTCCGCGCGCCAGCCCGAAGTCGAGAGCCGCACGCCCGTCGAGTTCGGCAGAGAACCCGCCCGGGGTCAGCCGCCAGCGGGTAACGTCGAATCGCGCCTGCGGCAGGCCTTCGCCTCGCGTCGCGGCCAGGGCCAGGGCGCCGCCCCCCAATTGACCCGGCTGCTGCCGATAGACCGGTCCACTTGCGGCGGTCAGGGTCAGGACGCCGCCGTTTCTCGGTCGCACGGTGACGGGCCGGGTCATCGAGACCTGGGCCCCGCCGGCGTCCGCGACCAGCCGCAGCGCCGGCGCCGCCAGGTCGAAATCTCCCAGGGCTTGCTTCATGGCGGCCAGCTCCGGCACGTCGTCGGATCCGACCGCCCCGAACAGCGGCCACGACCCGCCTGCCGACGCCAGCTCGCTCGTCATCGACAAGGTCACGCCCTGGTCCGAGACCAGGTCGAATCCGGCTCGCCCGCGCACGCCCGTCAAAGTCAGGCCGTTGAAGTCGAACCGGCGCGCCGCCAGGGCAGCCGGCCCCGACGCTTCCCACGCCGCGCCGCGCCCGCCCACGCTGAGCGCGTCCGACGTCAGGTCTAGCCTCGCGAAGGTCGCCCCATTCGCCGCCAGCCGCTCGGCGCCCAGGCGTTGTGGTCCGGTCAGCCTCCAGGCGACTCCTGATCCGTCGCGCTCCACCGCCAATCGCGCCCCGTCGGCCCGCCAGACCAGGCCCTGCGCCTGGACGGGGTCTGTGGCGACCGCTGCGGCGCGCACCGGGCCGCTGGGCCATACATCAAGCTGAAAGGCGTCCAGCCACCCCCACAGGGTTCCGTCCAGGCTCACCTCCGCGGCCAGGTCGCGCACCGAGCCGGCGGGGCTCTCCAGCCGTCCCGCCGACAGGACAAGCTGGGCGCTGACGGGCTGGGCCTGATCCAGGATGGCGCGGTCGGGATAGGGCAGGGCTGCCGTTACCCGCCCTGCCAGGGCCTCGCCCGACGTGTCGCCGCGCGCCAGCCGCTCGGCCGTTCCCTCAATGGAGACAGCCACCACCTGGCGGTCTCGCGTCTCGCCGGTGGTGCGCGCGGCGATGCGAATCTCGCCCAGCGTCGCCTCCAGCCCGCCGCCCGACAGGCGCATCGCGGGCACGCGCGCGTCCAGCTGCATCAGCCGGCCGTCGTCCACCCGGCCTTCCGCCAGGGCGCGCACCACGCCATGGTCGGTGACCACCCGCGCCTCGCCGCCCTCGATCAGGACCAGGGGGCCGCGCCGCGCCGGATCGGGCGGGCGTCCGGCGAACTCTTCGATCAGGGGATCCAGCACCCCCAGGCTCAGTCGCCCTTCCGTCCAGCGCGCGCGCACCAGGGGGCGGATCAGCCGGATGCGGCTGGGCGTCACCCCCAGTCCCGTCGGCGACCACGGCGCGGCCACCACATAATCGACCTCGACCCGTTCGACGCGCACATCCGGGTCGGCCGGATCGCCGATCGTCAGACGACCGACAAACCGATCCAGCGCGATCGTCTCTACCTGGATATCGGCCGCGACACCTCGATCCTCCAGCCATCCGGTCAGGATCTGTCGAGCGGCTTCGCGCCGCGCCATCCACAGGCTGGCGACGAACAGCGTCAGGATCAGCACCACGACGCCGAACACGATCAGAGTGCGCTTCACGGTGGCGCGACGCGCCCGCCTGGCCCGGACCCCGGGCGAGGGGCGCGTGGGCGCGACCGTTGATTCGGGCTGTGTCTGATCGGGATCGTCGGTCATCCCCACCCCTGCGGCATGGCGCAAACGTCGCTCTTAGACTGAAACGACGCGGCCGTGAAACGGCGTGGAGAACACCCTCCTCACAGCTCAGGTTAACCCTTTGTAACCGACTGCTTCCCAAACTGGATGAGTCCGTCTATAGGCGGAGGCTTCGACGCCTTTTCGCGCGTCGGGGGACAGTCACATTTTGAGCTTGGCGCCGGAGCAGGCGTCGTCGACAGTCGGGGACCGATGGCCCAGTTCGATCCGCGCCGCCAACCGCGTCGTTTCTCACCACAGCTCCTGACCCTGACCGCTGCGGTCGGGGTGGCCTTGGTGGCCGGTCGCTTCTACCAACCCGTTTACGCCTCTGAGGTTCCCCCGCTGACAGCGGCTGAAACCGCGGCTCTGGAGGCTCAGGCCTTCGCCATCGCCGGCTCCCCCGCCGGTCTGACCAAGCCCGAATCCATCGCCGTTCAGGTGCGTTCAGGCGAGACCTTCGAAGAAGCGATCCAGCGCGCCGGTGTCGGCGCCGAAGAGGCCCGGGCCGTGGCCCGCACCCTGTCCAACGCTTTTGATGTCTCCAGTGTCCGCGCCGGCCTCAAGTTCGACACCGCTGTGGCGCAACCGCGCGGCGGCCGGGGCGACGCCCGCCTGATCGGCCTGACCATGCGGACCGGGCCGGCCAAGCAGCTGACCGTGTCACGCAGCTTCGACGGCGCCCTTCGCCTGCGCGAGCTCGAGGAGAAGGTCACCCGCGAGACCCACGTCTTCGCCGGCCCAATCAACGGCTCTCTCGCCGCCTCGGCTCAGCGTCTGGGCGCGACCTCGCGCCTGACCTCCCAGGCGACCCGACTGTTTTCGCACAAGATCGACTTCACCCGCGACCTCAAGGCTGGCGACCGTATGGTCTTCGTGGCCGACCGCGCCGTCACCGAGAGCGGCCGCACCATCGAGACCGGCGATCTGCTGTTCGCCGAGATCAAGGGCCACGTTTTCTACCGGTTCAAGCCGGCCGGTGCGCGAGAAGCGCAGTATTTCGACGCCTCCGGCAAGAATGTTCGCTCCGACATGATGCGCGTTCCGGTCGACGGCGCCCGCACCTCTTCGCGCTACGGCATGCGACGCCATCCGATCTCCGGTTATCGCAAGATGCACCAGGGCGTCGACTTCGCCGCGCCGACCGGCACGCCGGTCTATGCGGCGTCCGACGGTGTGGTGGTTGAGGCCCGCCGCTGGGGCGGCTACGGCAACTGGGTCCGGGTGCGTCACGCCAATGGACTGGAGACCGGCTACGCCCACCTGTCGCGCTTCGCCCGCGGCCTGCGCGCCGGTCAGCGCGTCAGCCAGGGTCAGGTGATCGCCTATGTCGGCTCGACGGGCGCCTCGACCGGTCCGCACCTGCACTACGAAATCTGGCGCGGCGGCCAACGGATCAATCCCGCCGGCGTGCGTGTCACCACCGGCACCGAGCTGACCGGCGCCGACCTCCAGGCCTTCCGCGCCGAAAAGGCCCGCATCGACACCCTGGTTGCACGCCAGCAGACGCAGGTTGAGCCGAGCCGGACCGCCGACCTCGGTGGCCTGCGGCCGGCCCAGGGCTGATCGTCAGCGCCACTCCGCCAGGGGCGTATCCCCCACCGGATCGCGAAAGGCCACGTAGTCAAAGCTGACGGCGATCAGGCAGCGCGGGCGCACTTCCACTGAAGGCGTGTCGCAGCTGACCGCGCGGCCGTTTGGAAACCGCTCGATGCGTCCCTCCAGCACCAGCCGATAACCCTGGGCGGGGGCGGCGAGCGGTGTGTCGCCTTCCGCGCGCACTGTATGCAGATGCGGGCGCCCCGCCACCCGACTGGTGCGGGCCGAAGCCTCGGTGAACAACTGAACCAGGCCGAGCGTCTGAGGCGAGGGCGGGGGCGCGAGCGGCCGGGTCGGAATCGGGCCTTCCACAGCCTCCTGCTCACCTTCGTCCTCGACCGCGACCACAGGCGGCGGGGTCGTCACGCGGAAAGCCGGACAGGCTTCGCTGGCCTGCCATGGACGGGTAAGCCAGAAGCCGGCCGACCCCTCGATGGTCGGGGCCGCCTCGGCCGCCCCCAGGGCCCGGGTCACCTCGGGCGTGTCGCTCCAGTCCGCCGCGTTGGCCGCCAGCCGAATCGAGCGGTTGCCTTCGCCCCAGCTCCAGCGACCCAGGCCGTCAGCGGCGGTTTCGCTTGCGAGAGGAGCGGCTGCGCTGGGCAGGCCGGGACATCCGAAGGGCACGACGAGGCGGAACCGTCGCCCGGCCAGGGTGGTGTCGATGTCGGAATGCCCCTCCACCAGGGCGGAGGACGCGGCGGCGGCGGCGGCGATCAGGTCGGCGCGGCCGAGCACGGGGCTGGGCGCAGGCGCGGCGGGCGTTACGGGCACGGTCGGTGGCTCCTCGGCTGGACGCAATCGGTCGCACCCCGCCATTACCGTCGTCAGGAGGGCGGCGCCCCCGATAAGCCCAAGCTTCCCCATGGAACCCAAACAGCCCAGCTCGCGCTTCCGTTCCAGACGCGGGGAGGTTTCCGAAAGGCATGACGTTCGACCAGATCGCAGCCCTGGTGGTGCTTGCCGCGGTGGTCGCCGCCTTGATTCACGGCAAACTGCGGCCCGACGTGGTGGCGTTGGCTGGCGCGGCTCTCCTGCTGATCCTCGGCGTCATCCGCCCGGTCGAACTTCAGGGGGCCTTCGCCAGTCCGGCGGTGATCGCGCTGGCCGGCCTGTTCGTCATCGCCTACGCCATGGAGCTGTCGGGGCTTCTCGCCTTTCTGATCCGCAGGGCCAAGGGTCTGACCCGGATCTTCAAGGCCCAGGCCATTTGGATCGTCATCGGCCTGTGCGGCACGGTCGGGGGCTTCCTGAACAACACTCCCGTGGTGGTGCTGGCCGCGCCGGTGATCCGCGACATGGCGCTGTCGCTCGGCCTGTCGCCCAAGCGGTTCCTGATGCCTCTCAGCTATGCTGTCATCATGGGCGGTCTGCTGACCCTGATCGGCACATCGACAAACCTGCTGGTCAACGACATGGCTCGAAACGGCGGCCAGCCGGCTTTCGGCCTGTTCGAGATTACCGGCGTCGGCCTGTGTATCGCCGCGGTCGGCGGCGCCTACCTCTATTTCTTCGGATCGCGCATGCTGGAGGGCACGGCTTCGCGCGATGAGGCTGAGATGGCGGCCCAGCGCAAGGCCAGGGAGGCACGGGAAGGCCAGCCCAGAAAGCGCATCTGGCCCTTCCCCGGCCCGCGACTTGGCGGACAACGCGCCATGCCCAGCGGCTCGGGCGACGCCGTACTCGGCGACGTTGAATTGTACGAGAAGGGCGCGGATCGCCCTCTGGAGGTCAAGCGCGCCCTGGCGTCCGTCGCGATCTTCATCGCCGTGATCGCCGGGGCGGCCTTTGGCGTGGCCCCCATCGCCGCCACAGCCTTCACCGGGGCCGTGACCTTGATCCTGCTCCGGGTCATCACGGCCGAGGAAGCCTATGCCGGTCTTCGCCCCGAAATCCTGCTGTTGATCGCCGGCATGGTCGTGATCGGCTCGTCGCTCGAGGTCACGGGTCTGGCCCAGGCCGGGGCCGACGCGCTGATCGGCGTGATCGATCCCTTTGGTCCCTGGGTTGCGCTCTTCATTTTCTACGGCGTGACGCTGTTCGCCACCGACATCCTGTCGAACGCGACTGTGGCGGTGCTGTTCTCACCCATCGCCGTGGCCATCGCGGCGGCCCTCGGTGTGGATGCCCGGCCATTCCTGGTCGCGGTGATGATGGCCGCCTCGGCGGCCTTCGCCACGCCATTCAGCTATCAGACCAACGTCCTGGTCTTCCAGATGGGAAATTACAGCTACATGGACTTCGTCAAGGTCGGTCTGCCGCTCAACCTGATCACTTGGGCCACCGGCATGGCGGTGATTCCGTTGTTTTTCCCCTTCTGATCGTCGTCGGCCCCGATCAGGGGTGGCCGGCGCAACACGCCTGTCTCGCGCCCTGACGCCCCCCGGCCGTTAATCCTTCCCCAACGGCATCTTGCGTCTGGCGATAAGCGGCGCACACTGACGATGACGGCCGTGACATCGACGGCTGAATGGGAGGATCCATCATGTCTCGCAAGCTCTTGCAGGGCGCCGTCTCATGCGCTGTCTCCGGCGCCGCCGTCGCTGCCCTGGCGCTCGCCGCTCAGCCGGCTCAGGCCCAGACCTATTCCCGCCTGGTCGTGTTCGGCGACAGTCTCAGCGACAACGGCAACCTCTATCGCCTCACCGGCGGCGTCCAGCCGCCCGCGCCCTTCTATGTCAACGGACGCTTCTCCAACGGGCGGGTCTTCACCGAGCTATTGGGCTTCGACGCCACCGGATTCGGCACGACGACGGGGAGCGTCAACTACGCCTTCGGCGGCGCCCGCACCGATTTCGAGATGAGCCCGCCCGGCATGCGGCTTCAGCTTGCGGCCTATCTCCAGAACGGCGGGACCTTCGGCCAGAACGATCTGGTCAGCGTCCTCGGCGGCGCCAACAACCTGTTTCAGGCCATCCCCGGCGCGGCCGTCAGCCCCACCCCCATCGCCACCCTGAACCTCGCCGCCAGCGCCGCCGCGGCCGACGTCAACATTCTGGTGGCCCAGGTCGCTCAGGCGGGCGCCGGCACAATCATGGTCGTGAACCTGCCGCGCCTGTCCCTGACGCCTCAGTTCCGAGGCGGCCCCGCCGCCGGCCTGGCCGACCAGGGCGTCGGCACATTCAACACAGCCCTCCTGAATGGCCTTCGCACCACCGCCGCCGGAACCCAGGCGAACATCATCCACGTCGATCTTTTCCGCGCCGGCGATTTCATCGCGCCCAACGCCCAGCGGTTCGGCGTCTCCAATGTCACCGACGCCTGCCTGAACCAGGCGACGGGCCAGATCTGCTCCAGCCCGGATGGTTATTTCTACTGGGACGGCGTCCATCCCACCGCCGCCGGGCATCGCATCATCGCCGCCCTGGCGCGCGACTACATCTACTACGCCGACTGGGGCGCTCAGACGACGGTGCTGGGCGAGATGGCCTATGGCCGTCGCATGGACGCGTTCGATGACGCGGGCGCCCTGATGGCGGACCCCTTCGGCTGGGGCGCGGGCACACGGGTCACCGTGATGGGCCTCTACGAGAACACGACTTACGATGCGCGCGGCGTCGTGGCCGAGGCCGCCGGAGAGGCGGCGGGCGCCCGCCTGGCCTTGGAATACAGCCCCAGCGAAACCTGGCGGGCCGGCCTGGCCGGCTCCGTCCTGTCGGGCGACGCCGACGCGGGCGCCCTGACCTTCGACACCGAAAGCTTCAGCCTCGACGCCTGGGCTGGCTGGCGTTCCGGTGCGGTCTTTCTCGGGGCCTACGGCGGCGCGTCCCAGGACCGCTTCAAGAATATGGAACGGCTGACCCAGCTGGCGCCCGCGATTCACAGCGCCAGCACCAGCGCCGTCAGCTACGGCGCCAAGATCGATGGCGGCCTGGTCATGCCCTTGGGCGGCGTCTTCCTGTCGCCGCGCGTGGGGGTTAGCTGGGTCTCGGCCCAGGTCGACGGATTCACCGAATCCGGCCCCGCCGCCCAGCTGCAATTTGAAGACCGCACCGTCGAGGCCCTGTCCGGCGAGGCCGTGCTGGCCCTGGCCGGCGGCGGCGAGAGCGTCGGCTTCTACGCTTCGGGCGGTTATCGCCAGGCCCTGACCGACTCCCTCGATCCCGTCCGGGTGAGGATCGCGGGAAACACCGCCCGTACCCTGGAGCGTGGCTTTGATCTACCCCAGGACAAGGAGTGGTTGGCTGAAATCGGCCTTACCGCTCGCCTCCAGGAAAACCTGCGTCTGTCGGCCGGCTATCGCGGCCGGTTCGGCGACAGGGCCGACAGCCATCTCGCCGGCGTCGCCCTCACCCTGACCCTGCCCTGAGAACCGCAGCGCTTGTCATCCCGGAAGTCGCGCCAGCGACTATCCGGGACGAGCGAAAATGCATTCCCGCAAGTGCCGGCTCTCCGCTGCGCTGCGGCCGGGGTAACTAGCTGGAATGAAGCGCGCTGGGATGAAGGCGAGGCAGGCGTTTTGCCGCCTCACTCCACCCGGTTGCGGCGCTCGTCCAGAAGGGCGGCGCCGACGGCCGCCGCGATGGTGAGCAGGGCGGCCACGGTCACTCCCTCGGCCGCATGGTTCTTGGCGAAGCGGCCGGTCGAGCGGGCATAGCGCCCGGCGCGGTGACCGGCGGTCTCCTGCGGCAGACGGCCGCGCACACGATCCCACAGGCTGACCGCCCCGTCCCGCGCCCGCAGGCCGGCGTCCTCAGCCACATGGCGCGCCCGGCCGCCCCAACGCGTCGCCTTGTCCCCGGCATAGGCCCCGAAGTCCGCCGCCTGGGCCGTGACATCATGCGCCCGGCCCGACAGGGCGTCGGCCACCGCCTCGAACCGCTCGGCCAGATGCAGCTCGCGCGCCCAGTCGCGGGGGTCGAGCCGTTCGCGGATCGCCTGAAAACGTGTGGGGCCGGTCCGTTGGCTCAGCAGCACGGCGGCGATGCCGAACAAGGCGACGGTGGCCAGGGCGCCGGCAGTGATCCCGGGATGTTTGCGGGCCTCGGCCAGGACGGAGAAGTTACGAACCATGGGATAATAGACCTCTTCTTCGAGGCCGTCCTCGGTCGGGTCGTAAAGCCCGTCCTCATACGGCTGATAATCGGAATGTCGGTCGCGCATCATCGACGGCGCGAACCGGGCGAACAGCGGCTCGGCCAAGCCGGGCAGGGCCGAATAGAAGCTGGCGATCAGGCGACCGCCGCCCCCCACGGTGATCTCGCGGATCGGATGCGACGCGCAGTGCAGCACGCAGTCCGCCACCACATGGGTGGCGTAGACCGGCTGGGGATTATGGACCGCCTGACCCGTCAGGTTGCGGGCGTGCTTGTTGTAGGGCGTGTCGATGGCGGCCGGCTTCACCAGGCTGACCGACACCGGCGCCCGCTCGCGGATCAGCTCCATGCGAAAGGCGTTGGTGAACCCCTTCACCGCGTGCTTCGATGCCGAATAGACCCCCTGCACCGGCATGGGCGCGTCGGACAGGGTCGAGCCGACGTTGATGATCGCTCCTCCGCCGGCTTCTTCCTTCAGATGCTCGGCCGCAACCAGCGAGCCATTGACCACGCCCCAATAGTTGGTCTCGAAAAGTCGGCGCTGATCCTCCAGCGATGTGTCCTTGATCGGTCCGAAAATCGACACGCCTGCGTTGTTCACCCAGGTGTCGAATCCCCCGAACAACCGGATCGCCTTTTCGGATGCGGCGCGCAGGGCGTTGATGTCCGCCACGTCGGCCACGGCCCAGGCGCAGCGTCCACCGTCTCTCTGGATCTCCTCGCACAGGGCGCGTAAATCCTCCTCGCCGCGCGCCACCAGCATGACGCAGGCGCCGGCCCGCGCCGCGCGCCGCGCCGTGGCCAGGCCGATGCCGGACGTGGCGCCGGTGATCACCAGCGTCTGGTCCTTGAGGGGTTTCAGTCTCGCGCGTCTCGCCATCCCGGGCCCTTGTCCTCGCCTGATCGGAACGGGCCGCGCGCCTGCGCGGTTCCGCCCCTTAAACCGCCACGGATCGGCGCCTATCTAGGCCCCGATCCCTTCATAGACGAAAGCTTCGCCGTGAGCGCCCCCACGCCCGCTACTTCTCCCGCCGTTCCCGCCGATGACTTGGCGGCCGCCTTCCAGATCGAAGGCTGGCCCGTGCGTGGCCGTTTGGTGCGTCTGGGCGACGCCATAGACACGGTCCTGTCGGCCCATGCCTATCCCGAGCCGGTGGCCGCCCTCTTGGGCGAATGCTGCGCGCTCGCCGCCCTGATCGGCTCGGCGCTCAAGTTCGAGGGCCGCCTGCTGGTCCAGGCCCAGGGCGACG
>CAZITK010000027.1:0-13868 GCA_964542145.1 uncultured Brevundimonas sp. | reverse complement strand
GGGCTGCCCGAACAGGTGGGGCCGATGGCCGGCCAGACCCACCATTTCCGCCAGTATGCGCCGGCCATCATCAAGGACCAGCGTCAGATCGCCTATGGCGCGCGCCGCTACACCGACGAGACCAACCGTCTCTATGGCGTGCTCGATCGGCGTCTGGCCGACAGGGAATTCGTGGCTGGCGACTATTCCATCGCCGACATGGCCATCTGGCCCTGGATTCTGCCGGGCGCGCAGGGGCAGTCTCTGGACGATTTCTCGCATCTGAAGGCCTGGCACGAGCGCGTCGGCGCGCGTGAAGCCGTCCAGCGCGGACGAGCCGTGGGCGATGACCTGCGCCGCGACCTCGGCGCGTCGGGCAAGGATGCGGAGGAGGCGCGCAAGATGCTGTTTGGCCAGCGCGCGCGTTCATAACCCCTTTACGAAAAAGGCTTTTTCAGACGCCCTCCCATTAACTTTAACTTCAACGCTGGCGGCGTTTCATCGTTATCCAGGAACGGGACCAGAAAGGCGCCCGTAGGGAGGACGGATCGATGGACGCGCAGGGAATCGCGCAAGATCAGGCGGCGGATCAATCAGGGGTCCTGCCTCTGCCGACGCCGGAAATGAACGGGGATCAGCTGTTTCGTCTTGGCCTTATGTATTCGACCGGCCAAGGCGGCTGCCCGATGGACAGGGTCTCGGCCCACATGATCTTCAATCTGGCGGCGATGAAGGGTTCGATTGAAGCCCGAATCTATCGCAAGGAACTGAGCCAGGAAATGGAATCCGACGACATCGCAGAGGCCCAGCGCGCCGCACGCCGCTGGATCGACGCCGGCGTCGTGGGCCTCGCCGCCTAGGAAAGCGGAGAATTTCGGCAGGCCCGGGCGATGGCGACGTCTTCGCCACCCCAGTCCAACCGCCTCGTCGAACTGTTTGGAAACCTCGGCGCGGTCAGGCCGTTAAAGCCCCATGCCCGACCGTACGACGCTCCTCGCTTCCACCCTCATCATCTCTCTGGCGGCGTGTGGTCAGGGAGCGGACGTCAATCCTCCTACCGCGCCCGCCCAGCCGATCGCCGCGCCCGCTGCGAATTCAGAGCTGTCGGCGACCGCGTCGTCAAACCCGGCGTTCACAGGCCTTTGGGCGTCCCAGGTCAGTTGGTGTGACACTACGTCAGCCACAACGGATCAGGTTCCGGTGCGGATAACCACAACGGAATTCAGAGGTCAGGAAAACGTCTGCCAGATCGGCCGGATCAGCGAGAGTGACGCCGGGTGGGAAGCGCAACTCCAGTGCCAGGCCGAGGGTCAGCAAAGGACCGAGCGGGCCCGGTTCGCCGTCTCCGGAGAGGCTCTGACCATCAGCTGGCTGGACCGGCAGTCGTCACCTACAACCCTGGTCCGTTGCCCGGACGCGGACCGGACGACGCCGTCCGCCTGACCGTTGGGCTCAGCTGAAGAGGAAGTGCAATACGTCGCCATCTTTCACGACGTAGTTCTTGCCCTCGGCGCGCAGCTTTCCGGCGTCGCGCGCGCCCACTTCGCCCTTCAGCGCGACATAGTCGGGATAGGCGACGGTCTCGGCGCGGATGAAGCCTTTTTCGAAGTCGGTGTGGATCACTCCAGCCGCCTGGGGTGCGGTGGCCCCGATGGGGATGGTCCAGGCGCGGGCCTCCTTGGGACCGACGGTGAAATAGGTCTGCAGTCCGAGAAGCGCATACGCCTCACGGATCAGCCGGTTGAGGCCGGGCTCCTCGAGCCCCAGGGTCTCCAGGAATTCCGCCTGTTCGGCGTCGTCCAGCACGGCGATTTCGGATTCGATCTGGGCCGAGATGACCACGGTGTTGGCGCCATCGGCGCGGGCGCGCTCGGCGACCTTGTCTGACAGGTCATTGCCCTTGTCGGCCGCGCCTTCATCGACATTGGCGACATAGAGGGCGGGAAGCGCGGTCAGCAGCTGGAGCATGTCCCAGGCCTTGCGATCTTCCTTGGACACCTCGGCTGTGCGCGCGGGCCTGCCGGCGTTGAGTTGAGCCAGAGCCAGATCGACCAGCTTCAACGTCAGGGCGGCGTCCTTGTCGCCCGACGACTTGGCCCGCTTCTCCAGCTGGGGCCGGCGACGCTCGAGGCTCTCCAGATCAGCCAGCATCAGTTCGGTCTCGATGATTTCCAGGTCGGAGACGGGGTCGATGCGATTCTCGACATGGGTGATATCGTCATTGACGAAACAGCGGGCGACGAAAGCCACGGCGTCGCAGTCGCGGATATTGGCTAGGAACTGATTGCCCAAGCCTTCGCCTTTCGACGCGCCGCGAACCAGGCCGGCTACATCGACGAAGGTGATGCGAGCGGGGATGATCTCTTTCGAGCCCGCGATCTCGGCCAGCACGTTCAGGCGCGGCTCGGGCACGGCCACGTCGCCGGTGTTCGGCTCGATGGTGCAGAAGGGATAGTTGGCCGCCTGGGCCGCCGCCGTCTTGGTCAGGGCGTTGAACAGGGTCGACTTGCCGACGTTGGGCAAGCCGACGATCGCGACTTTGAGGGCCATGGTGACTTTGCGCTGGATCGAGAAGGCGCGCGGCCTAGCACAGGGCGCCCGTAGGATAAAGGGAAGGGGCTGTGGTCAGCGTTGGCGGACGCCGCGGCGCGGGGCGTCGTCGCTCCAGTCAATCTTCAAGCTGGCGCCGACGGTGGTCATGGATTCTGCAGACGTCGCCTGCGGTTGGACGCTCGGCGGACGGCCGCCGACCCAGGGCCTGCGGCCATAATCATAACCCGGTGCATAGCCGTAATAGCCGCTGGGGATGCCGCCTTCGCTCTTGGAGTAGCTCAATCCGACGGTCACGTTATCGCCAAGCGGAGCGACGACCGTGGCATGGTAGGCCTGATAGCCGTGTGAGCCAAAGGCGTAGCCCGCATCGATATAGGTGCGACGATCGTAGGAAGGCAAAACGTCCAGATTGGCGTAGCGGTCCTGGTCGTGCTGTTGGCGTTCGGCTTCGCGGCCGGCTGCAAGATAGGCGTCGATCTGTTCCTCGGTGGTCATACCGTGAGGCACGGGCTCGGCATCGGGAGCCTCTGTACCCGCAGGCGCGGCTTGGGGGACGAAGTTGTCGCCCTGAGGCGCAGTCGCCACCACTCCTTGCGGATCATCCGCGGCGATGGCGGCCATTGCGATAAGAGCGATCACGGACATGGAGAGAGCCTCGCCCTATATTGAGGCCTAGGCAAGGCTGTCGCCGCGATCCAGTGGGTCGGGCAGGGGCTCGCCTTCGGGGACGAAGGTCAGGGCGACCGAATTGATGCAGTATCGCTCGCCAGTCGGCGGAGGGCCATCGGGGAAGACGTGGCCCTGATGGCTGTCGCAACGCGCGCAGCGCGTCTCAATCCGAACCATGCCGTAGGAGGTGTCGCGGACCAGCTTGAGGTGGTCGGGGTGGAAGGGGGCGGTGAAGCTGGGCCAACCGGTTCCGCTTTCGAACTTTTCGCCACCCTTGAACAGCGGCAGTCCGCATAGCCGGCAGCAGAAGGCGCCTGGCCGCTTTTCCTCAAGCAGAGTTCCGCAGAAGGGCGCCTCGGTGCCGTGATTGAGCAGCACGCGCTTCTCGTCGGCTGTCAGCCCGTGCTCGAGCAAGGCCAACTGACTGGGGGAGGGCGCGGTGAGGTCAAAGTCGGGGGCGGAACGGTCGGTCATGCTTTCGGACATAGGCGCCGCGCTCCCGTGTTCCAAGGCGGGATCACCAGCGACGACGGCGACGGGTCAGGGCGTCCGCCGACCATGGACCGGGACCCGCGAAGACGATGTAGAGGAAGACGAAGCTGAGCATGGCCGCCAGCTCGCCACCATTAACCAGGGGATAGACGCTGGCGGGCGCGTGGAACTGGAAGTAGGCCACGGCCATCATGCCCGACAGGATAAAGGCGACCGGGCGCGTGAACAGCCCGATGGCCAACAGTATGCCGCCGACGACTTCGATCACGCCGCCGATGCCCATCTGGCTCATGAGTTCGAACGGCGCGCTGGCCTCGGCCGGGAAGCCGAACATTTTCTGCAAGCCGTGCTGCAGCAGCATCAGACCGCTCAGGATGCGGAGAAGACTGAGCACCTTGCCGGAATGCGGGACCAGGCTGTCGCCAGAAATCATAAGTCTTCCCCCGTTTGCCCATCAGGCCGCCCTGGCCTCGGTCTCCACCATCCTCTGGATGGCCACATAGTCGGTCTTGCCCGTGCCAAGCACCGGCAGTTCGGCCACCTTGACGATCTTTCTCGGCACCGCAAGGTCCGCAGCGCCGTGAGCGCGGGCCCACTCGCTCAGCGGCCCGAGTTCGGCTGCGGCGTTGTCGGTGACCAGAACCAGGCGCTCGCCCTTCTTCGCGTCAGGCACCGAGACAACAGCGTGGCGGTTCTGCGGCCAGACGCCGCCGGCCAGGCCTTCAACCGCTGCGAGGCTGACCATCTCGCCGGCGATCTTCGCGAACCGCTTGGCCCGGCCAAGGATTTCCAAGTAGCGCTCAGCGTCCAGCCCGACGATGTCGCCGGTGTCGTGCCAGCCATCGCGGGGCGGCTCGACTGTTCCCGGATTATCGGCGGACAGATAGCCGGCCATGACGTTGGGCCCCCTGAGGAACAGCCGCCCGCCGCGATCGATGCCCTCCACCGGCTCGACGCGGGCCTCAATCCCGGGCAGCAGCTGACCAACCGTGCCTGGGCGGTTGCGATCGGGATGATTCACCGCGGCCACGG
Organism: uncultured Brevundimonas sp.; assembly: GCA_964542145.1. Taxonomy (GTDB): domain Bacteria; phylum Pseudomonadota; class Alphaproteobacteria; order Caulobacterales; family Caulobacteraceae; genus Brevundimonas. Next base: position 9,143 of record CAZITK010000027.1, on the reverse strand, counting down.
GGGAGGTTTCAGTGACGCCATAGCCTTCCAGGAGGGGTGCGTCGCCGCAGCGCGAGGCGAAAAGCTCGCGCGTCTGCGGCTTCACCTTCTCGGCTCCCGCGACGATGAAGGCGAGGCTGGCGAAGGCGCCCGGCTCGCCGGCACGGATATAATGGTTCAGAAAGGTGTCGGTGGTCATCAAGACGGAGGCCTGCACCTGGGGCAGCAGCGCGGTGATCTGCTTGGCGTGCAGCGGCGAGGGGTATTGGAAAGCCTTGAGGCCCTCCAGAATGGGCAGCAGCACGCCGCCGGTCAGGCCAAAACAGTGAAAGGTGGGCAAGGGGTTGAAGAACACCCAGTCCTTGGCGAGCTCGATGTGAGCAGCCACCTGCCGTGCGTTGGCGACCAGGTTTTCTTGGCTCAGCAGCACGCCCTTGGGCGCGCCGAAACTGCCGGAAGTGAATAGGATTACCCCTGGGTCGCTTGGCTGCGCCGGCGGCGCGAAACGGCGGGGCATCAGCCCGGCCATCAGTCCGAACAGCTTGTCGCCCAAGCCGATGGTGGCGCGGATATCGTCCAGCCAGACGATTTCGACCTCGCCTTCCAAAGCCGCGATCAGTTCATCTAACTTGGCCTGCTGGATGAAGCGTCGCGCGGTCAGAACGCGCTTGACGCCCGCGGTCTTGCACGCTGAGCGGACGTTGCGTTGGCCGGCTGTGAAGTTGAGCATGACCGGCGTTCGGCCAAAGGCGTGCAGGCCGAAGAAGGTGACAACCACCCCCATCGACGACGGCAGCAGAATACCGACCCGTTCGCCCGATCCGGTGAAGGCGGCGAGCTTGCGGCCCAGCACGAACAGGGCGCGGATCAGTCCAGTATAGGTCAGCGGCTTGCGATCCTGATCTTCCAGGATCTCCTTGTCGCCATAGGCTTCTCGCGCCTTGATCAGCGCCTCGATCAAGGTCTCCGGCTGATGTTGGAAGCTGGAACTCACCTGGCCGTCCCCACTGCGAGGTCTTTGCGCCCCCCGGAACGGGGCGCACCCTAAGGCCGGGCTGAGGCGATGAAAAGACAGCTTACACGGCGTGAACGCTCAGCGCGCGGCGTATACCCGCACCTGGGTTTCCAGCTCCTCGGCGAGCGCCCGGCCGACTGGATGATCCTCGGTCTGGATCTTGTCGCGAACCACAGCCTTGATCGCCGAAATGTGAGCATCCAACAGCGCGCGAGGAGCTTCGCGACGCTTCTCCGGCTGGTCCAGCAAGCGGCACAGGGACGCAGCGAGGCGCGTGACCAGCGGATACTGATAGGTCCCGCCCAACCCCTTGAGATCATGGGCGCGGAAATACAGCCCCTCAGCGGTCTTGTCGTTAAAGCCCTCGGCCTCGATGGCCGCCTGGGCCGCGTCCAGCTTGTCGACCTCGTCCTGCAGCCACTGGCCAAACTGATCTGACATGGCCTTCAGCGCCTCTTCGGCCTTGGCGATAGCGGCCGCGTCTATGCCGCCGAAGCCGCCGCCCACCTTGAGGCGCAGTCCGTTCGGCGGCTGGATCACCCTGGCGGAAGAATTGGACACCTGCGTCCTCCGATATTGATCTGGAGCAGGGTGATCGGGACTGTTTAAGAAGCCATGACTTCAGCCTGCAAACTGCTCGGCAAGCACCCGCTCCTCGTAGGAGTGGTTGGAGTCAAACAGCATGGTGAGGCCGATATCGCGACGTTCTCGCACCTCCACCCGCGCCACCTCCCGCACCTCGGTGGAGTCGGCGGTGGCGCTGACGGGACGTTTGTCCGCCTCCAGCACCTCGAACCCCACATGCGCGCGGTGCGACAGCAGTGCGCCGCGCCAGCGTCTCGGCCGGAAGGCGCTGATCGGCGTCAGGGCCAGCATGGGTGCGTCAAGCGGCACGATGGGACCGTGGGCGGACAGATTATAGGCCGTCGAGCCGGCCGGGGTTGAAACCAGAGCTCCGTCGCAGATCAGCTCGTCCAGCCGCACGCGACCGTCGACGCTGATCCTGAGCTTGGCTGACTGGCGCGTCTGGCGCAGCAACGACACTTCGTTGAAGGCCAGCCCCCCCGTGTGGCCGCCATCCAGCCCGACCGCATCCATCTGCAGCGGATGGATGACCGCCCTGTTGGCCGCAGCGATCCGCGCCGGCAGATCATCCTCCACATAATCGTTCATCAGAAAGCCGACCGAGCCTCGGTTCATGCCGAACACCGGCGTGCCGCAGTTCAAGATGCGGTGCAGGGTCTCCAGCATGAATCCGTCGCCGCCAAGGGCCACGATCACATCAGCCTGATCCAGCGGGGCGTCGCCGTAGCGGTCGATAAGCCTCAGGCACGCCGCTTTGGCCTCGGAACGGTCGCTGGCGCAGAAGGCGAGGCGGGTCTGGGTCACACCATGACGAGAGACCAGCGTTCAACTCCTGTCAAACCGCTGTGGAAGCGTGCACGCCTCGAGACAAGACGGATTCCGGCAGATCCCCAATAGGACGGCCGCCGTTCAGACGCCGGACCTCAGCCAGCAGCGCTGGAAAGACGGCGCGGTCGATCCCAACCGAGGCGCAGGCCAGCATCAGGGGATTGGCGGAGTCGGACTGCAGGGCGCGCCGCACCTGCTCGGTGGAAAATTCCCCGAGCGCCGCGAGAGCTTGGACGAACAGGCTGAGCCGCTCTTCGCGCACCGCCCGGATCAGATAGCCGGGGCGCAATTGCCCGGAAGCCTTGAGCTTAGCCACCAGCCGCGCCTCGGTCGCCGCTCGCTCGGCGTCAGTCAGAGGTGGCGTGACGGATGATCCCGCAGGCGCCTCATGCGCCCGGGCGCAGGCTTGACGCACAGCCTGATCCACCGCCGCCTCGATGACGTCGTCTTCCAGCTGGAAGCGCTCGCTGATCGACTGGCGCAACGCCTGACCGACGAAGCCGTACAGGCGCTTGGCCAACTGGGCGTTCAGGCGCGGGTGCCGCACCATGGCCGGCCTGAGCGCCGCGACGTGCCGCGCGGCTTCGACCAGTCGGTCCATACCCTCTGCGCTCACCTGGGCGGTGGGGTTGAGGGCGAGCGCGGCAAGAACCGCAATCTGTCCCTGATCGATGGCGGCGTCGCAGACCGCCTCGGACAGTTTCGGTCGCCGCGCCACCGAAATCTGGTGCTCCAGCGTCGCCTCTACCAGTACGCGCAGCAGGGCCGGCTCGTCGAGCACGGGGCTTCGGGCGATGATCGGTCCCGCGATCTCGATCTCATCCAGCGCCAACATGTTGATCAGGGCGACCGGTGCCCAGACGGCGTCCGCCAGACATTCCGCCAGGGTGCGGCGGATGTCGCGCTCGGCCTGCTCGGCCAGCAGCAAGAAGATCTCGCCCAACACCTGGTGGCTCGGATCGCCGGGCGCCGGGGGCGCCGCGTCGCAAAGGGCCGCCACCCCCAGCAGCAATCTCTGTCGATCCGGCAGGGCGCGGCTGCGGGCCAGACGCACCAGGTCGGATGGCGCGGGCGTCTCGGCGGTCAAGGCCGTGTGGATCACGCTGGGCGGCTCCGTGTCGCGCGACGATTAGTGAACGCCTGCCGCAATCAGGCCACGAGGTCGTAAAGCCTCGGTTAACCCTGTCGTCGTGCGCCTTGACGCATCTCCGGACGAAAGAGAAGGTCTCCTGCTGAGAGCCTCAGGAGATGAAGTATGGCCGATGACGCCGCGATTTCGATCAAGTCCCGCGTATCCGAGGCTGAGTGGCTGACCCGCGTAGACTTGGCCGCCCTCTACCGCCTGGTGGCCCTTGAGGGTTGGGACGACATGATCTTCACTCACATCTCCGCTCGTGTTCCAGGCCCGGACACCCATTTCCTGATCAACCCCTACGGCTGGTACTTTGAGGAGATGACGGCCTCGTCGCTGGTCAAGGTCGACCTGGATGGCAACCTTGTCGAGGAGAGCTCCAGTTTTATCAACCCGGCCGGCTTCACCATCCATTCAGCAGTCCACGCGGCGCGCGAGGACGCGCATTTCGTCATCCACCTGCACACCGACGCCGGGGTCGGCGTGGCGGCCCAAAGAGATGGCTTGCTCCCGATCAGTCAGAACGCCTGTCTGCTTCAGGAACAGGTCGCCTATCATGGCTATGAGGGCCTGGCCCTGAACCATGATGAACGGAAGCGACTGGTCGAGGATCTCGGTGACAAATCTCTCATGTTGCTGCGCAACCACGGCACCATGGCGGTGGGCAAGACCGCGGCCGAGGCCTGGGTCGGGATGTTCTTTCTGGAGCGCGCGTGCCGCCAGCAGATCAACGCCCTCAGCGCTGGGCGTGATGGAATTCTAACCGCGCCGCTCGCCGCTCAGGAGGAAACCAGGTCGCAGGGCCGGGGCTTGGGCTTCGTCGCCTCCCTCGCCTGGCCAGGCGCGCTGCGTCGCCTCGACAGACAGCTTCCGGGCTACGACGCTTGAGAGCGGCCGGGGGGCTTATGTATGGGGCGGGGGTAGGGCTGGCGCTGCTGGCCGCTCCGGCGTCCGCCAATCCCTGGGCGATCGGTCAGGGTCAGGGACAGGTGATTTTCCAGGCAGACTACATGACGGCGAACCAAGGGTTCGACCCCGACGGCGTTCGGCGTGAACTGCCTGCTGACCGTCGGGATGCGTCGGTCGGCGTTTTCGCCCAGTACGGCCTGAACCAGTCCCTGACGCTTCAACTCAAGGGCGATTGGCAATCCGGGCGCGACGCCTTTGTCGACTACGAGGGAAGGGGGCCGGTCGAGATCGGCGTCTGGTGGGAGGCCTATCGCGACGAGCGCTGGGCGATAGGCGCCTACGTCGGCTACGCTGACGGCGGCGAAGGCCGAAACGCCGGCTACGCCCCGCCTGGACAGGGAGACGAGGATGCCGAATTCAGGCTGGGGGTCGGGCGATCCCTGGGTGGGGCGCCGGGCCGTTGGGGGCCGGATCGCGCCTTCGTCGACGCCCAGGCGGCGCGACGTTTCCGCGCAGGACTGCCGGACGAGACCCGTGTCGATCTGACCCTGGGCGGTCATTTCGGCGACGACTGGATGTTGCTCATTCAGGGTTTCGGCGGCGTGGCGGACGATGATGGGGCTCGCTGGCTGAACCTAGAAAGCTCGCTGGTGCGCCGCTTTGGCGACTGGAGCCTTCAGGCCGGCTGGCGCGAAGCAGTCGCCGGGCGCGAGACAGCGTCATCCTCAGGCCCGGTTGCGAGCCTCTGGCGGCGCTTCTAACTCGTCCGAGAGCAGGGCGACGGAAACGGGAACGCCTGGCGTTACATAGTCTTTAGTTGCCAGGCGCGCGCCGGACGCCTAACCCGGCGCGCCCGTCGTCTCGTTGGGAATTATCCCTTGATCAAGCGTCACTTCTTCCTCTTCGTCGCCGCCGGCGTCCTGGCCTTGATGGTGCTGGCGGCAGTGCTGAGGATCGCGCTGGCCGATGATGGCGCGGCAGCGGGCGGCGGCTCCGGCGGCCCGGGCGGTCGAGCGCAGCTTGTGTCCGAGACCGTGGCGGTGGAGCGCGCTTTCAGCGACCCGATCGCGGCCCTGGGCGTGGCGCGGGGCCGACGCTCGGTCGATATCACGGCCAGCACCACCGAATTGATTACCAGGGTGATGTTCTCCGACGGCCAGGCCGTGCGCGCTGGTACGCCTTTGGTCGAGCTTCGCGCCGATGAGCAGGACGCCGGGATCATCCAGGCCCGCGCAGCCGTAACCCAGGCCGAACGCAATTACGAACGCTATGCCGAACTGGCCAAGCGCGGCATCGCCCCGCGTGTCACGGCGGAACTGGCCGACACAGAGCTCCAGACCGCCCGCGCCCAGCTGGAGGCCGCCCAGGCCCGCCGGGGCGAGCGCATCATCCGCGCGCCCTTCGCCGGCGTCCTGGGTCTCAGTGACGTGACCCCCGGCGCGCTGATCAATCCGGGGACCACGATCGCCACCCTCGACGATATCTCGGTGATCCGCGTGGACTTCCCGGTACCCGAGCGATTCGTGTCGATCCTTCGGCCCGGTGTTCCCATAACCGCCACCGCTGACGCCTATCCGGGAGAAACCTTCAGCGGCCGAATTGCCCTCGTCGACACCCGCGTCGATCCCCAGACACGATCCCTGACCGCCCGTGCAGAATTCCCCAATCCGGGCCAGCGGGTGCGCCCGGGCATGATGATCCGGGTCGAGGTCGAGCAAGGCCTGCGCCAGGCCGTGGCGGTCCCGGAATCCGCCATCCAGTATGAAGGGCAGGGCGCCTTCGTCTATCGCATCGCCCGCGCTGGGGACGGGGCGACCGCTCAGCGTATCGAGGTCGAGGCTGGGGCGGTCTCCGATGGGTTTGTCGAGGTTCGCTCGGGGCTCGAGCTCGGCGACCGTATCGTGGCGTCTGGGCTGAACCGCATCCAGCCCGGCGCCGCCGTGACGGTGAGCGAGCCGCAACAGGCCGCCACTGCTCCTGCTCAAGGCGCCGCGCGATGATGCTATCGGACCTCGCCGTTCGTCGCCCGGTCTTTGCGGCCGTGGCGGCGATCGCCCTGTGCGTCATTGGAGTGGCGGCCTTCTTTTTCCTGCCGGTGCGCGAGCTTCCCGATGTCGACCCTCCGGTCGTTTCGGTCAGCACCAGCTACGCCGGCGCCTCTGCCGAGGTGATCGAGAGCCGTATCACCGAGCCGATTGAACAACAGATCGCCGGCATTCAGGGGATCCAGCGGATCACCTCGAACAGCCGCGACGGGCGCTCAAGTGTGAACATCGAGTTCACGCTGGATCGAAATATCGACGATGCGGCTAACGACGTTCGCGACAGGGTCTCTCGCGTCATGCGCAGTCTGCCGGATCAGGCAGACCCGCCCGTCGTCTCCAAGGCGGACTCCGACAGCCAGCCTATCATCATCCTGTTCCTGCGCTCGACACAGATGAACCGGTTGGAGCTGACCGACTACGCGGATCGCTACCTGCTGGACCGCCTGGCGACCGTGCCGGGCGTGGCGGCCGTGAACATCTATGGTGAGCAGCGCTACGCCATGCGCATCTGGCTGGACCCGGCCGCCCTCGCGGCGCGCAATCTGACGGTGGTGGATGTCGAGAACGCCCTGACCCGCCAGAATGTCGAGCTGCCGGCGGGCGCGCTCGACTCTGGTCCCAAGAACTACACTGTCCGCGTCAACCGCGCCTATTCGACCCCCGCCGACTTCGCTGCCCTGCCGGTGACGAGCGGCGGCCTTGAGCCGGATTCCGTTGGCGGCCGCAGTTTCTCGGGAGGCGCTGCCGGCTATGTCACCCGCCTCGGCGACATCGCCCGCGTCGAAGAGGCTCCGGAAGAGGACCGTCGCCTGTTCCGCGGCAACGGCATGGATCAGATCGGCTTGGCCATCACCCGCCAGGCCCAGGCCAACGACCTGGACATTTCCGCCGGGGTGCGTGCCCTGATGGAGGAAATCCAGCCCAGCCTTCCCCAGGGCACGACCCTGGAGGTCGGCTCGGACAATTCGGTCTTCACCAAACATGCCATCGACGAGGTGTGGATCACCATAGGCATCGCCCTGTTCCTGGTGGCCCTGGTGAACTTCATCTTCCTTGGCACCCTGAGGGCCGCGATCATCCCGTCGGTGGTGGCGCCGATCTGCCTTCTGGCCACCTTCATCATCCTAGCGCCCCTGGGCTTCTCGCTTAACCTGCTGACGCTTCTGGCGCTGGTTCTGGCTATCGGCCTGGTGGTCGATGACGCCATCGTGGTGACAGAGAACATTCAGCGCCGCATCGACCATGGCGAACCGCCCCTGGTCGCGGCCGAGCGCGGCGCACGCCAGGTGTTCTTCGCCGTGGTGGCGACCACCGTCGTGCTGATCGCCGTCTTTGCGCCGCTGATGGTGCTGCCGGGCTACGTCGGACGGCTGTTTGTGGAGCTGGCGGTGGCCATCGCGGCGGCCGTGTTCTTCTCCGCCTTCCTGGCGCTCAGCCTGTCGCCGATGATGGCCTCCAAGATTCTTCGGCCCGCTTCGGGCTCGGGCTGGCTGGCCCAGCGCATCGACCGGGCCATGGACAAGCTGAAGGGATCATACCGAAACAGTCTGGAGGCGCTGGTGGGTTCGCGCGCGGCGTTGGTCGGTCTGGCGGCGTTGACCCTGGCTGTAGCCGGGGGCGCCGCACTGATGTTCATGGCGCTGCCCAGCGAACTGGTGCCACAGGAGGATCGCGGCCGAGTGATGGTGCGAGTCCAGGGGCCGGAAGGGGCCGGCTATGAATACACCCGCGACATCATGCTGGGGCTCGAACCCTTGCTGACCGAGTATCGCGAGAGCGGCGAGGCGACCAGCACCATGATCTCCGCGCCGGGCTGGGGCGGCGGTTTCAGCAGCGGCAATGCGATCATCGCGTTGGCCGACTGGAGCGAGCGCGATCGGTCCGCCGACCAGATCGCTCAGGAGATCAACCAGCGCCTGCGTGACCAGACCTCGGCCCAGGTCAATGCGTCAACCCCCGGCGCCTTCCGGGGCGGCGGGGGCAGCAACTCTGTCGATATGGTCGTCACCGGCGATGAGTACGAGACCATATTCCGCTGGCTGCAGCCCATCCTCAACGCCTCGCTCCAGAACCCCGGCTTCTCGCGACCGCGCCTGAACTATGAGCCCAACTCGCCGCGCCTGCTGGTCGATGTCGACCCCCAGCGCGCCGCCGCTGCGGGCGTATCCTCCCAGGATATCGGGCGCACGCTGCAGACCATGTTCGGCTCGCGCCGCGCCACCACCTACATCAAGGGGGGGCAGGAGTATGACGTCATCCTGCAGACGGACCTGGCCAACCGCCGCAGTCTGCAGGACCTGGAGCGCCTTTATGTCGGAACCGGCACCGGCGCGCTCACCCCGCTCGCCGCCGTTGTCACGACCCAGACCACGGGCGACACGCCCGAACGCCGTCGCCTGGATCGCCAGCGGGCCATTACCCTCTCGGCCGACCTCAACCCCGGCTACACCATCACCGACGCGGTTGAGTATTTGCGCGAGCAGGCCGCTCAACAACCCCAGGGCGTGACCACCTTGCGCTGGGGCGGCGCGGCGCGCGATCAGCAGGAGGCGGGGGGCGCCGTGCTGGCCGCCTTCGGCTTCGCCTTGCTGCTGGTCTTTTTGGTGCTGGCCGCCCAGTTCGAGAGCTGGATCACCCCGGCGGTGATCAT
>CAZITK010000026.1:0-14541 GCA_964542145.1 uncultured Brevundimonas sp. | reverse complement strand
TTTCGGCAATCCCGAGCGGCCCGAGATCATGGGTCAGATCGTGCGCGCCACGGATGGGATGGCCGAGGCCTGCCGCGTGCTCGACTTTCCCGTCGTGAGCGGCAATGTCAGCCTGTACAATGAGACCAACGGCGTCGCCATTCCGCCCACCCCGACCGTTGGCGGCGTGGGCTTGCTGCCCAACTATGACGTGGCCACGGGCTTTGGCGGTCTGGCCGAGGGCGACATCCTGGTGCTGATCGGAGAGACCAACGGCGCACTGGGCGCGAGCCTGTATCTGCGCGAGGTTCTCGGTCGCGAGGACGGCGCCCCGCCGCCGGTCGACCTTGCGCTGGAACGCAAGACCGGCGACTTCGTGCGCGGCCTGATCGAGGCTGGAGATCTGACCTGCGTGCACGACCTGTCGGATGGCGGCTTGGTCGGCGCCGCCGCCGACATGGCGCTGGCCTCGGACACCGGCGTCGAACTGGACGCCACCAGCCATGCCCACGCCCACATCCTGCTCTTCGCCGAGGACCAGGCGCGCTATCTGGTCGGCGCCTCAGACCCTGCCGACCTGATCGCAAAGGCGCAGCAGGCGGGCCTGCACGCCTCGATCGTCGGCCGGGCGACCGGCCGCGATTTCGCTTCGGCCGGCCAGAAGGGTGAACTGTTCCGCATCCCGCTGGATCACCTGCGCGAGATGCACGAAAGCTGGCTGCCGAACTGGATCGCGGGCAAGGCATGATACGGAGCGCCGTGTTCACGCTACCCCTCCTGGCGCTTGCGGCCTGCGAGGGCGGCGGCGATCCGGTGCAGCAGGCTCTGCGCGACGCTTCGGCCGAACGCCAGGCGGCGGCGTACCAGGGCTATGATCAGGTGTCGCCCGCGCCGTCCGTTTCGTCTGCGGCCGACGATCAGGGGCGGGCCGACGCCTTGCTGGCGCGGCACCGGGCCACCCTGGCGGAGGCTCAGAGGATCGAGGGGGATGCCGCGGATCCCGCCCTGGGCGCGCGGGCGACGGCGGCGCGAATGCACGCCGAGGCCGAGATCGAGGCCCTTGAGGCGTGGCGACCCGTCGCGCCTCCAAAGGCCTAACCGGCCGTGACGACCGTCACAATTCCGGGCTAGGTCGGGCCATCCGACGTCGCGGGGGACTTCCATGCGTTTCACCAATCTGAGCCGTCGCGGCCTGATGCTGTCCCTGGGCATGGGCGGCGTGACCCTGCTGGCCGACCGCAAGGCGATGGCTCAGCCGGTCTGGGCCGAGAACCCCTTTCAGCTGGGTGTGGCCTCCGGCGATCCGCTGCCGGACGGTTTCGTGATCTGGACACGCCTCGCCCCTCGCCCTCTTGAGGTCGGCCACGGCATGCCCTCGGCGCCGGTTCCCGTCGACTGGGAGGTCGCCGCCGACACCAGCTTCCGTGAGACCGTGCGGCGTGGCGAGGCGGTGGCCCGCCCTGAACTGGGCCACAGTGTGCATGTCGAGATCGACGGACTGCAGCCCGGCCGCGAATATTTCTATCGCTTCGTCTCGGGCCGCGAGCGCAGCCCGGTCGGCCGCGCCGTCACCGCCCCGCCAGTGGGCGCCACCACCGCCCGCGCCCGCTTCGGCGTCGTCGGCTGCCAGGCCTATGAACAGGGCTTCTACACCGCCCACCGCCGTGCGGCGGAAGAGCAGCTGGATTTCATCTTCTGCTACGGCGACTACATCTATGAGGGGCGCGGCAATCGCACCTACACCGGCTCGGGCGGGACCATGGAGAACCCGCGCCAGCACCTGGGCGGCGAGATTTACAGCCTGGACGACTATCGCCGCCGCTACGCCCTCTACAAGCTGGACACCGACCTTCAGGCCAGCCACGCCTCGACGGCCTGGTTCTGCACCTGGGACGACCACGAGATCGACAACAACTGGGTCTCGGCCCTGGACCAGGACGGCACTCCGCCAGAGGTCTTCATGCTGCGTCAGCAGGCGGCCATGCAGGCCTGGTACGAGAACATGCCGGTGCGCAAATCAGCCTTCCCGCGCGGCGCCGCGCTCCAGCTGTATCGCCACTCGACCTGGGGCGAACTCCTGGACCTGAACTTCCTCGACACCCGCCAGTACCGCTCGGACCAGCCCTGCGACGATCGCTGGGCCACGACTTGCGAGGGCGTCGACGCCCGCGACGCCCAGGTTCTGGGCGAGGCGCAGGAGCAGTGGCTGTACCGCAACCTCGACGCTGCCACGGCGCGTTGGAAGGTGCTGGCCCAGCAGATCATGGTCATGGACCTGGACCGCCGCGCGGGGCCGGAGCTGGGCTTCAACCTCGACACCTGGGCCGGCTATCAGATCCCCCGCCGCCGCCTGCTGGAGCGGCTGCGCGACCGGCGCATCCAGAACACCATCGTCCTGACCGGCGACGAGCATCAGAACTATGCCGGCGAACTGCACCTCGACAGCCGCGAACCGGAGGGTGCTCCCGTCGCGACAGAGTTCGTGACCACCTCGATCAGCAGTTCCGGCGACGGCCAGGACCAGCGCGCCGACGGGCGCCGCTATCTGGAAGACAACCCCTTTCTCAAGTTCAACAACGCCCAGCGCGGCTATGTGGTCTGCGACGTGACCCCGCAGGTCTGGCGCACCGAATTCAAGGTGCTGGATAAGGTGTCGGATCGGGATGGGACCCTTACCACCCGCGCTACCTATGTCGTGCAGTCGGGCGACGCGCGGGTGATGGCGGCCTAGTCTCATCCGTTTCGTGCGTGATGCGTCGCATCGCCCTCTAGGCGTCGCCGCAGGACAGCGGAACAGTCTCGGCGCGACTAGAGCGAGCACCGCCATGCGCCGGCTTACCGAAGCGGACCGCACCGACCTCAGGGGCGCCAAGGACACGAGCCCCGCCCCCCTGCCCGTCCGCATGAGGAATACCGCCCGGTCCGCCAGAGCAGTCGCGAATCCTTAACCGCGTTCGTGAACCGGCCGCAAAGCGTGACGCGCCTAGGGTGACGATACGGGCCAGAAGGGTCCGCAGTTCCCTGAGGCGTATTCGATGCTGTTCCTGCTCAACGACGTGGTGTTCGATCTGGACGAGACCTGCCCGGTCACGGCCGCCGACATGCGCCGGTTTGAGCGGCTGGGCTTGGACTATGTCGTCGAGCTGGGCTGCGAACTGTTTTCCGAGGATCCGATGCTGCATCGGAACGATGCTGAGCGCGCGCGGCGCCTTGCCTGGCTGATCTCGGCGCGCTCGCCGGAGGTGAACGCCGCCCTGTTCGCCGCGCCCGAGGCCGGGTGCCCGACCGAGCTGGTCGAACCGCGCTTTTGCGCCTTGCCCGAGGCGGTGATGAGCCAGCTCCAGCGCCGCGGCGAACGCGGCCGTCTGGACGCCGTCGCCGCCGACCAGGCCGTGTGGAACCGCATGGCGGCGTGAAGCCGCATCCTGATCAGGCTTCCGTTCGGCCGCCAGCGCGCTAGGTTTGCGTCCAGCAGCCTGGGACGTCGCTCGATGAAATTCCTGATCGCTCTTTGTGCGGGTTTGATTGCAATCACGATTGCCAACCCGGCCCAGGCCCAGTGGCGTCGGGCCGAGAGTCCGCGCTTCATCGTCTATAGCGAGGGGTCTGAACGGGACCTGCGCGAATATGTGCGCAAGCTGGAGACCTACGATCGCATCCTTCGCGCCCGTTTCGCCATTCCGGCCAACGAGTGGGATCGCAAGCTGCCGATCTATCTGGTCAGCCGTCGCCAGCTGCGCGAGGTGCGACCGGGCATCGGCTCGAGTGTCGCAGGCGTATACTTCCCGGCCAGCGAGGACATCTTCGCCATCGCCGACCGGGGTCGCGACATGGAGTTCGTGCTGCTGCACGAATATTTCCACCACCTGTCCCTGCAGACGGGGGCGATGGCAGCCTATCCAGGCTGGCTGATCGAGGGGCTGGCCGAATACTATATGACGGCCAATATTTCGGACACTCAGATCGAGATCGGGGAAGCGAGCGCCGAGCGGATCTACTGGCTCAACAACGCACACTGGATCCCCCTTGGCGAGCTCCTGACCAAACGGCCTTTGGAGATCAGGCGGTCCAATCACGCCGCCACCTACTATCCGGTGGCCTGGGCCCTAACGCACTGGTTCGTGAGTGACTCCGAACGTCTGCTTCAGCTGCAGGCGTATGTCGACGCCACGGCCGCCGGCGCCGATCCCGTGGAAGCCATGGAGACGGTGACCGGCATGAGCTTGACCGAGGTGACGCGCGCGATCCGCGATCACCTGCGGGGCCGCATCCCCGCGCAGCGTTACGAGTTCGAAGCCCGCCCGGTCGACATCACAGTCACCGCCCTTTCCCGCCCTGAAGGCGATCTGCTCCTGCTCGGCCAACGAGCCAAGGTCGGCATGGGTGAAGGCGAGCAGCGTGATCGATCGCTCGCGGAAGTACGCCGCAGCGTCGCCCGCCACGCCGAGGAACCGGTCGCTGTCAAACTGCTGGGTCATGTGGAGGCTCATGCGGGCGACCGCGCACAAGGCGAGGCGCTGCTCAGGCGGTATCTCGAGATCAGGCCCGCAGATGTCGAGGCTCTGCAATGGCTGGCCACCTCGATTCGGGATCGCGCAATGGACGGCGATGCCGCGGACTGGGACCTTCTCCGCCAGGCGCGAGACCTGCTTGCGCGCGCCTTTCACGCGGACCCGACGAATTACTATACACTCTATCTGCTTGCCGACACGCGAAGGGCGACCGATGACTATCCCACCGAGAACGACCTCGAGACTTGGCGTCAGGCGTACATTTTGGCGCCCCAGCTCGATTCGATCCGGCTGGGCTTCGCCTCGGCGCTGATGCGGCGCGACGGCGCGGAAGAAGCGACCGCCCTTTTGGAGCCGCTGGCCAACGCGCCTCATGGCGGCGGCGCGGCCGAGGCGGCGCGCACCCTGATCGAACAGGCGAGGGCCGGTGAGGCGCCGCTGGACGACGCCACATTGGACGCCGCCGTGGCCAATGATCAGCGTGACGCCGAGCCCCAGCCGGATGACGATCAAACCGCTCAGGACGACGATCTCGAGGTCGCCGTTTAGGCTCGCGTTAACCTTACCCCCGGCATTTTCTGCCCGGTGCGCGGTTGAGGTTACGGAGTCGGGACATGAACGGAGCGGAAGTGATGGACGTGGCGCGCGACGCGCTGTGGCTGACCATCCAACTGGCCGCGCCGGTGCTGATCGTGGGACTGGTGGTCGGGGTCGTGATCGGCCTGTTTCAGGCTCTGACCCAGATCCAGGAAGCCACCTTGATCTACGCGCCAAAAATCATCGCCATCTTCGTCTCTCTGCTGCTGTTCCTGCCGCTGATGGGAGCCCTTCTGGGCGGCTTCTTCACCCAGATCACCAGCCGTATCGCGGGGATGTAGGGTGGGGTGGCGCTAGGTGGAGCCTTACGCCACCGCCGAACAGGTCTGGGCCGGAGGGCTGATCTTCGCGCGCATCGGCGCGATTTTTCTCAGCCTGCCCGGCATCGGCGAATCCTATGTCCCGCCGCGCATCCGGTTGTCGCTGGCGCTGGTCGTCGCCCTGGTGCTGTGGCCGGTGGTGGCCGGGGCCCTCCCCCCTCTGCCGGCGACCATGGGCGGCATGGTCGGCTGGATCATCCGCGAGGTTCTCACAGGTCTGGCGATCGGGGCGATGCTGAGGATCCTGCTGGGCTCGCTGGCGGTGGCGGGCGAGATCGTCTCGCTCCAGACCACCCTGGGCTTTTCCCAGACGGCCAATCCGCTCCAGGCCCAACCGGGGACGACTCTGGCTGCCTTCCTGACCTTGCTGGGCCTCACCCTGATCTTCGTCACCAACACCCACCACCTGTTCATCGCCGGCCTGGTTGGCAGCTATGAGGTGATCGCTCCCGCGGCGCCGCTCGCGCTGGGCGATTTCGCGACCTTGGCCGTGCGCACCGTGGCCGACAGCTTCCTGCTTGGGGTGCAGCTGGCCGCGCCGGTTTTGGTCTTCGCCCTGATCTTCAATCTGGCCAGCGGCCTGGTCGGGCGTGTCATGCCGCAGTTCCAGGTCTTTTTCGCCGCAGCGCCCCTGAATGTCATTCTGGGGTTATCGGTTTTCGCCCTGTCGCTGGGCGTGATCGGGGTGATTTTCATCGACCGTTATCGCGGCCTCGCCGAGCGGTTCACGGGAGGCGCCGGTGGCTGAAGGCGCGGATCCCGAGTCTAAGACAGAAGACGCCACCCCGCGAAAACTCGACGAAGCGCGCCGCAAGGGCGACGTCGCCCGCACCCCGGACCTGCCTAGCTGGTTGGCCTTGATGGGGGCCACGGTCGTGCTCCTTTATGGCGGCGGCTTTTTCGCCAATCAGTTGGCGGAGAGCCTGGTCCCCTTCATCGCCGGCTCCCATGAGATGATCGGCGCCTTTCACGCCGGAGCGGGCGTCGAGATCGGCGCGCGCGTCATCTGGGGCGCGATTCCCCTGCTGGGCGCGATGGCCCTGGCCACCATCCTTGGAGGAGCGGGCGGAAACCTGGCCCAGTCCGGCCTGATTTTCTCGGCCGAGAAGATGAAACCCAAATGGGCCAAGATAAATCCACTGGAGGGATTCAAGCGCATCTTCGGGCCGGACGGCCTGATGCAATTCTTGAAAACCCTTGCCAAACTCGCCGCGACGGTCGGAATCTGCTGGCTGGTGCTGCGGCCGCATGCGCGAGAGATGGAAGCCCTGGCCGCGATGAGCCCGGCCTCCATCCTGCCGTTCGCCCGCGATCTGGCTCTCGCCCTGATGATCGGAACACTGGCCTTTTTGGGAATCACCGCCGGCGCGGACCTGCTGTGGCAACGCCACCGCTTCGCCAAGCGCATGCGGATGTCCAAGGAAGAGCTGAAGGAGGATTTCAAACAGTCCGAAGGCGATCCCCACGTCAAGGCGCGGCTAAAGCAGATCCGGTCCCAGCGCGGCCGTCAGCGCATGATTCAGGCTGTGCCCGAAGCCACGGTGGTCGTCACGAACCCGACCCACTACTCCATCGCCCTGCGCTATGAGCCGGATCAGGGCGACGCCGCGCCCGTGTGCGTTGCCAAGGGCGTCGACGCCCTGGCTCTGCGTATCCGCGAGGTGGCGCGCGAGCACAATGTCCCGGTGGTGGAGAACGTGCCCCTGGCTCGCGCCCTCTACGCCAAGGTCGAGGTCGATTCGGTGATCCCACGCGAACATTTCGAGGCCGCGGCCCGGATCATCGGCTTCGTGATGAACGGCCGTCGCGCCAGGGGGTGAATCAATGCGGACAGCGCAACGCCGCAAACAGGCGTATGCTGGGACTTCCGAATCGCGTGGCGAGACAGATGGCGAAACGCAAGACCCTGGCGCCGCCGATCGATCCCTGGCTGATGGCGGCCATCGTCGCCGCCATCGTGGCGGTGACTCTGGCTGCGTGGCCGGCGTTTCGCGCCGATCCCCTCACCGCGCCCGGTCTGGTGCTGATCGCCACCCTGGCCATCGTCGCCGCCATTGGCGTATTCGGTTTCGGGCGCGCGGAATCCCGCTTTGAGCGCGAACAGCAGCAGGGCGATGCGATCGTCAGTCTGCTCGACGCCATGGCCGAGCCCGCGGCCCTGGTCTGGAAAGGCGGCAAGGTTCTGGCGTTCAACGCCGCCTGGGCGGAGGCGGGCGGCGCCACCACCGCCCTGCCGCCTGCCCGCTCGTCCTCGGCGGTCTACATGGCGTTCGCCCAGGCGCGCCAAGGCCACCCCGGGCGGGCCATCCTGACCCTGGGCGTCCAGGAGACCGAGGTCACGATCGGCGCGGTGGGCGACGGCCGCTTCCTGGTGCGCGAGGCGGCGGATGCGGATTCGCTGACGCCGAGCGCCCCCGTCGCCATTGTTTCCCGGCCCGGCGAAGGACGCGCCATGGCCGCCGGAGCGCCTTTCGGCTCGGCGGTGATCGCGGGCGAGGACCTCTTCGCCGCGCCGGCTGAGGGCGCCAATCTGGCTCTGGAGGCTCTGACTGGACCGGCCGCCTCACGCGATGCGGCCTTTGGCCATTTGTTCGACCCCAAGGGCGTGGACGAGGCGCGCCAGGCTCTGGCTCAGAGCGTATCCGGGCCCATTCCGCTTGTCGCCCGCGCCTTTCCTGATCGGACGCTGCACCTGTATGTCGCGCCCGAGGGCGACCGGAGGCGCGTCTGGCTGTTCGATGTCACGACCCAGAAGTCGACCGAGATGCAGCTGGCTCAGGCGCAGAAGATGCAGGCCATCGGCCTCCTCGCCGGCGGCGTCGCCCACGATTTCAACAACCTGCTCACCGCCATCGAGATGCAGCTGGACGCCCTGCTGCAGCGCCACCCCGTGGGCGACCCCTCCTATGAGGGGTTGAACGAGATCAGGAAGACCGGCCATCGCTCCGCCGACCTGGTTCGCAAGCTGCTGGCCTTCTCCTCCAAACAGACCGTCCGCCGCGAGCGCCTCGATCTGGGCGAGCTGATCTCCGAATTCGAGGTGCTGCTGCGCCGCCTGATGCGCGAGGACGTGCGGCTCGAGACCGACTACGGTCCCGATCTCCCCGCCGTCGTCGCCGACAAGAGCCAGGTCGAAACAGCGGTGATGAACCTGGCCGTGAACGCCCGCGACGCCATGCGCGGCGTGGTGGAACCCGGCGCCGGCGTGGTCCGCATCCAGACTCGCCGCCTCGACCGGACTGCGGCCGAGATCCTGGGTTGGCCCTCCGCCCCGGCCGAGGGCGCCGCCCTGATCGAGGTTTCCGACACCGGCCCCGGCATTCCGCCCGACCTGCTGGACAAGATTTTCGAGCCTTTCTTCACCACCAAGGCGGTGGGTGAGGGCACCGGCATGGGCCTGGCCACCGTCTATGGCATCGTCCAGCAGGCTCATGGGCACATCACGGTCGGCAATCTGGAAGGAGCGGGTGCGGTGTTCCGCATCTTTCTGCCCATCGCATCCGATGAAGACCTGGCTCAGGTCGTCCCTGCGGAGCCGGCCAAGACGGTTCCGCGGGATCTATCGGGGGCCGGCCGCATCCTGTTCGTCGAGGACGAGGCGGCCGTGCGGGGCATCGCCGCCCGCCTACTGCGCGAGCGCGGCTATGACGTGATCGAGGCCGCTGACGGCGAAGAGGCGCTGGAGGTTGCCGAAGCGAACGCCGGCCAGATCGACATGCTGATCTCCGACGTCATCATGCCGGGCCTGGATGGCCCCGCCCTGCTGAAGAAGGCCCGTCCCTGGCTCGGCGACATCCCGGTGATGTTCATCTCCGGCTATGCCGAAAGCGACTTCTCGGACCTGCTTGAGGACCAGAAGAATGTCTCCTTCCTGCCCAAGCCTCTGAACATCAAGACCTTGGCCGAGCGGGTGAAGATGGCGCTGCGGGCCGAATGATCGCCTGTTTTCCCTGGCCGCCTGCCGCGCTAGACCCCTGACCATGAGCACCACGCCCCGCGCCGCCGTCATCCTCGCCGCCGGACAGGGGACGCGCATGCGCTCTCCGGTCCCCAAGGTGCTGCACCGCGTCGGCGGCCGGCCCATGCTGGACCACGCCATCGACACCGCCGAGGCCCTGGGCTGCGAGCGGATCGTGGTGGTGGTCGGCGACCATTCGCCCGAGGTCCGCGCCCATGTCGTCAATCGCCTTGGCGAGGCCGCCGTGGCCGTCCAGGACCCGCCGCTCGGCACCGGCCACGCCGTGCTGGCGGCCCGCGAGGCGCTCGAAGGTTTCACCGGTCGCGTCGTGGTCACCTATGGCGACGTGCCCCTGCTCAAGGCCCGCGACATCGAGGCTGTTGCCGACGGCGAGGGCCTGGCCGTGCTCGGCTTCGAGGCGCGCGACCCCGCCGCCTACGGCCGTCTGGTGCTGGGCGCCGACGGCGGGCTGGACGCCATCGTCGAGGCCAGGGAGGCCACGCCCGAACAACTGGCCCTGACACTGTGCAACTCCGGCGTCCTGGCCGCCGAGGCCGAACTGCTGTTCTCGCTGCTCGATGAGGTCACCAACCAGAACGCCAAGGGCGAATACTATCTGACCGACGTGGTCGGGCTGGCGCGCGGCCGAGGCCTATCCGCCCGCACCGCCGCGGCCGCCGAGGACGCCGTCATGGGGGTGAACGCCCAGGGCGAACTGGCCCAGGCCGAGGCCCTGTTCCAGAAGGTCCAGCGCGACACTCTGCTCGAGTCCGGCGTCACCATGCCCGCCCCGGACACCGTCCACCTCAGCTGGGACACCCAGATCGGCCCCGGCGCGGTGATCGAGCCCTATGTCGTCTTCGGCCGCGGCGTCGTGGTCGAGGGCGGCGCCCGCATCCGCGCCTTCTCGCATCTGGAGGGCGCGACCGTGGCCTCAGGCGCCGAGGTCGGCCCCTATGCACGCCTGCGCCCCGGCGCGAAGCTGGCCGAGGGCGTCAGGATCGGCAACTTCGTCGAGGTGAAGAATGTCGCCATGGCCAGGGGCGCCAAGGCCAATCACCTGGCTTATCTGGGCGACGGCGAGGTCGGGGCGGGCGCAAACATCGGGGCGGGAACCATCTTCTGCAACTACGACGGTTTCTTCAAACATCGCACCGTGGTCGAGGCGGGTGCCTTCGTCGGCTCAAACTCCTCCCTGGTGGCGCCGGTGACGGTGGGGGCCGGCGCCATGGTCGGCTCCGGCTCGGTGATCACCACTGACGTCGCCCCCGGCGACCTCGCCTTGGCCCGCGCGCCGCAACAGGCACGCACGGGGTGGGCGGCGCGGTTCATGGAACGGATGCGGGCGAAGAAGGCGGCCCGAGGATGACCAATCCCGTCGCCCCGGCGCAGGGAGAGGGAGAAGTTCTGAATGTCTGATGCTCAGAAACAGCGCGCCGGAGAAGCCGCCGCTGTCAGGGTCGAGCCCGGCATGATCGTGGGCCTCGGCACCGGCTCGACCGCCGCCTGGTTCGTCAAGGCCCTGGCGGCGCGAGGGCTCGCGAACCTGCGCTGCGTCCCGACGTCGGAGGCCACCGCCGACCTGGCGCGCGGCCTGGGCCTGTCCCTGACCACGCTCGAGGACGTCTCGCGCATCGACCTGACCGTCGACGGCGCCGACGAGGTCGGACCGGGCCTGGCCCTGATCAAGGGTGGCGGCGCGGCCCTGCTGCGCGAGAAGTTGGTGTGGGAGGCGTCGGACCGCTGCCTCGTCATCGCCGACGCCGCCAAGGTGGTGAAGACCCTGGGCTCCTTTGCCCTGCCGATCGAGGTCGTCGCCTTCGGCCACAAGAGCACCGGCAACCGCATCGCCGACGTTCTTTCGGACCACGAGATCGGCCAGCCCGCCCGCCTGCGCCAGGCCGAGCGCGGGATCGTCAGGACCGATGGCGGCAATGTCATCTACGACGCCCGCTGCGGCGCCATTCGCGACCCTGCGCGCCTGGCCGACGACCTGAAGCTGATCACCGGCGTGGTCGAACACGGCCTGTTCCTCGACCTCGCCGACGAGGCGATCATCGGCACGGACGCCGGCGTGGAGACCCTGGCGCCGTGACCCCGCATCTCTGCGTTCTCGCCGCCGGGGGGACCGGGGGGCACATGTTTCCGGCCGAGGCCCTGGCCGAAGAGCTGGCCGGGCGCGGCTGGCGGATCGTGCTGGCCACGGATCGGCGCGGCGAGGCCTATGCCGAGCGGTTTCCGGCCGAGGAGCGGCTGGCGCTGAATGCGGGGACGGGATCGGGGCCGCTCGGCATGATCCGGGCGGGCGGGGCAATCCTGAAGGGCGTGGGCGAGGCGCGCGCCGCCTTCGATCGGCTGAAGCCCGACGTTGTGGTCGGTTTCGGCGGCTATCCGTCCGCGCCCGCCCTGCTGGCGGCCCTGATACAGGGACGGCCGACCGCTATCCACGAGCAGAACGCGGTGCTGGGGCGCACCAACCGATTGCTGGCGCCGCGCGTCCGGGCGGTGACCTCAGCCTTTCCCACCCTGGAGCGCGCCACGGCCGCGGTGAAGGCTCGCGCCCGCGTCGTCGGCATTCCGGTGCGCCCGGCCATCCGCGCCCTGCACGACCGAGCCTACGACGCACCGACGCCGGGCGGGCCGATCGAGGTACTGGTCACCGGCGGCAGCCAGGGCGCCCGCATCCTGGCCGAGACCGTGCCGCGCGCCCTGGCGGCCCTGCCCGCGCCCATTCGCACCCGCCTGCGCGTCGCTCAGCAGGCTCGGCCCGAAACGCTGAATGACGCCCGCGCCGTCTATGGCGCCGCCGAGATCACGGCCGCGGTCCAGCCCTTTTTCTCCGACATGGCCGAGCGGCTGGGCCGGGCGCATCTGGTCATCGGGCGGGCCGGGGCCTCGACCTGCGCCGAACTGGCCATCGCCGGACGGCCGTCGATCCTGATCCCGCTGGCCATCGCCACCGACGACCACCAGACCCTGAACGCGCGTTTGCTGAGCGACGTCGACGCGGCCGCCGTGATCGCCGAACGCGACCTGACGCCCCAACGGCTGTCCGCCGTGCTCTCGGATTGGATGTCCGCCCCCGAGCAATTAGTCCGCCGCGCCCGCGCCGCCCACGCCGTGGGCCTGCCCGACGCCGCCCGCGCGCTGGCTGACCTGGTGGAGGCGGCGGCCCAGTCGCGCTAAGACCCAGGTCATGCCCGAGTTCGTGACAGAGATGACCCGCGAGGTTTTCCGCTTGTGGCGCGAGTTCAACTGGCTGCCCGAATGGGCCGTTGTCACCACCATCGTGGCGGTCTTCGTCTTCGTCGGCTGGGCGGCCAATCAGATCGTCTTCGGCGTGCTGACCTTCGCGGTCAGGAAGCGGGATGTCTTCTGGCGCGGGGTGGTTCGTCGCGCCAAGCTTCAGGTTCGGATCGCGGTGATGATCCTGGCGCTGGGACTGGCGGTCACGGTCTCGCCCCTGCATCCCGAGCCGTCCCTGTTGATCCGCCAGACCCTGCTGTTCCTGCTGGTGCTCAATCTCGGCTGGATGCTGATCGGCTCCATGAACATGTGGGCGGCGGTCTATCTGCGCCGCTTCAACCTTGAGTCGGAAGACAATCTCATCGCCAGGAAGCACGTTACCCAGACCCGAATCCTGCAACGGGTCGGGGCTCTGCTGATCGGCTTGATCACCCTGGGCCTGGCGCTGCTTACCATTCCGGGCGTTCGCCAGTGGGGCCTCAGCCTGCTGGCCTCGGCGGGCGTGGTCGGCATTATCGCCGGCCTGGCGCTCCAGCCCTTCTTGACCAACCTGATCGCGGGGTTGCAGATCGCCACAGCCCAGCCGATCCGCATCGACGACGCGGTGATCGTGGAGGGCGAGTTCGGCCATATCGAGGAGATCACCTCAACCTATGTGGTGGTGCGCCTTTGGGACTGGCGGCGGATGATCCTGCCACTGACCTATTTCATCAGTCAGCCCTTCCAGAACTGGACGCGCGAGAGCGCGCGACTGATCGGCTCGGCCTTCATCTTCGTGGACTATGAGGCGCCGATCGGTCGGCTGCGCGAGGCCTTCGAGGCCATCGTCCAAGCATCCCCCCACTGGGACGGCGAGGTGGTGGCGCTTCAGGTCGTCGATGTCACCGAGCGGGTCGCCCAGGTTCGTATGCTGGCCAGCGCCAGGAACGGCGGGACGGCCTTCGATCTGCGCTGCGAGATCCGCGAGAAGATGCTGGCCTTCATGCGCGACCATTGCCCCGAAGCCCTGCCGCGCGATCGGCTCGCCATGAATCGAACCAGTGCGGTGTTGTCCGACGGATAGCCAGCATCCCCGACGACGGTCAGATCAGCCCTGCTGAAGGCTCCGGTCGAGCCCGACCATGACGGCTGCATAGTTCACGCCGCCAGCCTCCGTGCTTCCAGCCGTGTGAACGCCCGCCCCTCGGCGTCGAACAGATAGGCCTTGTCCGCAGGCAGATGCAGGGTCAGGGCGTCGCCGACGGCCGGGCGCACCTCGCCCGGCAACTGGACGGTCAGGGTCTCATCGCGTCCCTCACGCGCCACATAGGCGTAGGTGGCGTTGCCCAGGCTCTCGACAAAGGACGCCGTGACCCTGAGGTCGCCGCCTGATCCGATGGTGGTCAGGTGTTCGGGCCGGACGCCGACCGTAACCGCCTCGCGCGCCTTGGCCGCCGTCGCATCGACCGCCGCTTCGATCGTCTCGCCCGAGTCCAGCCGCACCGTCGCGCCCTGCGCAGAGGCGGCGACGATCTCTCCCTGAATCAGGTTCATCTTCGGGCTGCCGATGAACTCGGCGACGAACAGATTCGCCGGGCTTTCGTACAGCTCCATCGGCGCCCCGACCTGTTCGATCGCCCCGCCGTTCAGCACCACGATCCGGTCCGCCAGGGTCATGGCCTCGATCTGATCATGGGTGACATAGACCATGGTGGTCCTCAGCCGCCGGTGCAGCTCGGCGAATTCGTAGCGCATTCGCACGCGCAGGGCCGCGTCCAGGTTCGACAGTGGCTCGTCGAACAGGAAGACCTCCGGCTCGCGCACGATGGCCCGGCCAATGGCCACCCGCTGGCGCTGGCCGCCGGACAGGGCCTTGGGCTTGCGGTCCAGCAGGCCGGCGATGTTCAAAACCTCGGCCGCCGCCTTAACCCGCCGTTCGGTCTCGGCCTTG
>CAZITK010000025.1:0-14985 GCA_964542145.1 uncultured Brevundimonas sp. | reverse complement strand
GGCGCCCTGGCCCGACTGCACCACCTTGATGTGTTTCGAGACTTCCTGGCTCAGCAGATAGAAGCCGACATTGTCGTAAGAGACCATGGGCTCGGACATAGCCTGAAAGGTCCCCGGCAGGGCCTGCATCAGCCGGTCATGCGGCACGAAGATCTGGTGGTGGTTGGTGTCGTAGTGTTTGGCGATCAGGTCGGAATAGACGAACTCGTCGCCCTTCTCGCCGTTAGCCGCCTCAAACCCGACAGAAAAGGTCATCAACCCCGTTTGGCCCATCTCGGCCAGCAGGCCGACCACCAGGCTGGAATCCACCCCGCCCGACAGAAGCACGCCGACCGGCACATCCGCGACCATGCGACGGCGCACTGCCGTCCGAAGACTGTCCAGAACCCGATCGCGCCAGTCCTCGGCCGTGAGACCGGCGTCCTCGGGGCGCCGGGTCATGTCGGGCGCCCAATACAGCCGGTCCCGCGCCGACCCGTCCGGCTGGATCACCCGGATGGTCGCCGGCGGAAACTTGGTGACGCCTTTCACGATGGTATGCGGCGGCGGCACCACGGCGTGGAAGCTCATGTAGTGGTGCAGCCCGACCGGATCGATCGCGGTGTCCACGTCGCCCGCCGCGAGCAGCGCCGGAAGGCTGGAGGCGAAGCGCAGCCGCCTGCCCTTCTCGGCCAGATAAAGCGGCTTGATGCCGAACCGGTCGCGGGCGATCACCACCACGCCCGTGTCGCGTTCGTGCAAGACAAAGGCGAACATGCCGAGGAACCGATCGACGCAAGCATCGCCCCATTCCTTCCAAGCCTTGATGATCACCTCGGTGTCGCCGGTGGAGAAGAACCGGTGGTTCTTGCCCTCCAGCTCGGCGCGCAGCTCGGGGTAATTGTAGAGGCAGCCGTTAAAGACCAGGCTGATCCCCAGCTCGGAATCGACCATCGGCTGCTGGGCTTTTTCCGATAGGTCGATGATCTTCAGCCGGCAGTGGCCCAGGCCGACGTTCCCCCTCAGCACCAGGCCAGCTCCATCCGGTCCGCGCGGCGTGAGCACGTCGGTCATTCGTTGCAGCGCCCCGGCGTCGGCCGGCCGCCCGTCGAAATTGATCTCGCCGCTCAAGCCGCACATGGCCCCTCCTTGATATTTCGAAGCAGCGGACGCAAATGGTTCGTGCCCGAAGGAATTCAACCCTATGCGCCCGGAATTGGTCTCAAACGCATCAGCCCCGGTTTCCGCTCCCGACGAATTCGACCCTGAGCGGGCCCTGGTGCGCGGGGTGCGGCGCATGGCCCAGGGCATCGAATTGCGTTCTCGCGAGATCGCCCGGTTGACCGGCCTGACCATTCCCCAGCTGGTGGTGTTGCAATCGGTACGATCCGTGGGCGAGGTCACGACCCAGGCGGTGTCGCGCGACGCGGCCATGTCGCCCCCTACAGTGGTGGCGGTGCTGGACCGCCTAGAGGCCAAGGGCCTGGTCGAACGTTATCGTTCGACGCGGGATCGCCGCGTTGTCCACCTGCGCCTGACCGAGGCTGGCCTGCAGGCCCTGACTGACAGCCCTGGGCTATTGGGAGCAGGGTTTCTCGACCGCTTCTCCAAGCTGGCGCCGAACGAGCGCCGCGTCATAGCCGAGGCCATAGACGCCGTCGCCCGGCTGATGCGACCGGACGACGGCTGATCTTGACGCCAGGCTCGGGCGTCACGGTGGCGCATCAGGGCTGGGCGGGCGCCTGTTCGGACACGACTTCAGCCTTCCAGGCGGTCTCGGGCCGCAGGATTCGCGCGGCCATGGCCTGGATGTCGGCAGGGGTCACAGTCTCCAGGCCGCTGATCGCGGTAGTGATATTGGCCACGTCTGCGGGCCGGACGGTGATGTCCGACAGCTCCGACAGCCACCAGGCATTGCCGGCCTGGGCCTGACGCTGGGCCTCGATGGCCGGGCGACGGGCACGGTCCAGTTCATCCTGATCGATAGGATTGGCGACCAGATCGGCGGCGATCGCTTCGGCAGCCGCGAAGAACGGCCCAATATTCTCGGGCGTCACCAGGGCGGACATCGACACAAGGCCATAATCTTCGAAGACCTGGGAGGCGTTGAACTCCACACCCGGCGAGTAGGTCAGGGCCTGACGCTCGCGGATCTCGTCGAGCGCCCGCAGCATCATCACCCGATGCAGTAGATCGACCGTGCGGGCCTCGGCGCGGTCGCCGACGGCGTCCGGACCAGGCCAGGCGATATAGGCCATGGCCTGTTCGGCCGGCCCGGTGTGGGTAAGGCGCACAGGTTCCGAGGTCGGGGCAGGGAAACGGCGCTGGGTGGAGGCGACGTCCGGCTGGGGCAGCGGCGGGCGCGCCGGAAGGGCGCCGACGGTCGCGGCGACAGCGGCGATGGCGTCGTCAACCGTCACGTCGCCGACGATGGTGACGTGGACCGGACCGACGCCGAGGGCCTCGGTCGCCGCAGCCTTGAGCTGGTCGTTGCTCCAGCCCGCCAGGACTTCTGCGTCCGGCAAGGCGGCGCGCTGGTCGCCGCTGGCCAGCAACTCGCCTGAGCGCAGGCCAAAAACCCCCTGGGGCGTGGAGGACGACTGGGCGATGATCTGCGGGAACAGGGCGCGGATCTGTTCAAAGGGCGCAGGCCGCACGCCCGGATCGGTCAGATAAGCCGTCAGCACCTGCATCTGCAGGTGCAGATCCTGGGGCCGCGTGGCGCCGGACAGGCTGATGGCGTCATCTCGCAAGCTGATGTTGGTCGAGAAGGTTCGACCGGCCAGGACGCGCTGCAGCTCGTCCGCCGTCATCTCGCCAAGCCCTCCGGCGGTCAGCACCGCCGAACCAAGACCGAGGATGCTTTGCTCGTCCGTCGGCAGTCCGAGGGAGCCCAGACCCGTGCGCATCGACACCAGGATTTCGTCGTCCCGGAAATCAGTGGGTTTGATCGTCAGGGTCGAGCCGTTCTCGAATGTCACCACCGTCGCGCCGATCTCGGGCAACTCCTGGCGATCCGCAACCTGACCGGCGGCGCCGAAGTCGTCATACGGCCAGTTCAGCTCGGCGGCGGCCTCGCGCGCCGTCACGGGGATCTGCTGCGATGCCTCGATGAGTTGAGTGATCCCCTCCTCGCCGCCGGCGATCTCCACTGGCGAGATAACCAGGGTCAGCGGTCCCTGGCCTTTGAAAGCCTCGACCAGGGCGGCGTTGACGGTCTCGGCGGTCAAGCCGTCGACCGTGGCGTTGAACAGGTCCAGGTTCTTTTGAGGCTCGGTGAAGACGTCATTCTCATTGACGCTGTTCAGGATGGCGTTGGCCAGGCCGGGCGTCGTTCGCGTCGCAGCGCGGGCGACCGCGTTCTCCAGCGCCGTGCGCAGTTGGGTGATCTCGCGATCGAGCTCGGCCTGGGTTACCCCGTGCTCGACCAGGCGGCGCTGTTCCTGCTCCAGGGTCTGGATGGCGCGCTCATGGCCGCCCTCGTTGAACACGGCCGAGACGGTGGTGATGTCCAGGGTCTTGAACAGAGAGCCGGCTGAGCCTCCGCCCCCGACGAACGGCGGATTGTCAGCTCGCGCCATTTCGCCCAGTCGTCGCGACAGCACCGCGAGGCCCAGATTGGTGATGGTGTCCTCGGCGCGCTTGGCCGAGGTGTCGGGGTCCAGGTCGGCGGGCCTGACCCAGTTGATCTGGACGTTTGACTGAACGCCCGGCTCGACCAGAATGGCTGTCTGGGCGCCGCGCTCGACGATCTGGCCCAGGTCGGGGTCGGGCCCGTCTGGGGCGCGCGGAGTCCAGTCGCCGAACTGGGCGCGGACCTTGGCCTCCATGGCGTCGACATCGAAATCTCCGACGGCGATCAAGGTCGCGCGCGACGGCCGATAATAGGCGTCATAGAAGGCCGTGAAACGCTCGGCTGGTGCGGTGCGGATCACGTCCAGGTCGCCGATAGGCAGTCGGTCGGCCAGGCGCTGACCCTCGGCCAGCAGCTTCAGCTGGGCCTCGATCGAGCGGAGTTGGGGGGAATTGCGCGTCCGCTCCTCGCCGACGATGACATTGCGTTCGGCGTCGATCGCTGCGGGGTCCATCAGGGCCGCCGACATTTGCTGGTGCAGGATATGCAGGCCGGTATCGACCGTCTCGTCGTCAGTCCGCGGCAGGTCGAGCATGTAGAAGGTCTGGTCGAAGCTGGTCGCCGCGTTGGTGTCGGCGCCGAACGCCAGACCCAGACGTTCCAGGATTCGCAGCATCTCGTTCTCGGGAATCTCCTTGGTCCCGTTGAACAGCATGTGCTCGGCGAAGTGGGCCAGGCCGCGCTGGTCCTCGTCCTCGTGCAGCGACCCGGCGTCAATCCGAAGACGCAGCGACGCCTGGCCTGGCGGCGTGGCGTTGCGCATCAGAGCGTAGCGCATGCCGTTTGACAGCGTACCGTGGCGCACAGCCGGATCGGGTGTCAGGTCGCTGGCCTCCTGGGCCCAGGGCGAGGACGGCGCCTCGCCGGCGGCGCTCGCCGTCGCGGCGGCGGGCTGGGCGGTCTGGGCGAGGCTGGCTGCGGGCAGGCCGGTCAGGATCGCGGCGCTAGCGGTGGCGAGCAGAAGGCGGCGAATACGCAAGGACATCGAGACGCTCCAGAAGATTTAGCCCGCGGCCGTGCCCGCTCCCCGGGCGCCGTCGACGCGGTGCGAAGCGATCCTCGCGGATCGCCGTCACTTCAACCCATCGCCTTCACCCACGCCAGGCTCAAGTGAACATCCTGTCATGTTGGCCGAACGGATCAGCCTTCCCATTGAAAGACCTCTCGAAGTTCGACCCCAAAGACCTCAGCGATGCGGAAGGCCGCCTCGAGGCTAGGCGAATACTTGCCCTGTTCGATGGCGACAATGGTCTGGCGGGTCATGCCGATGCGCTCGGCCAACTCGGCCTGGGTCATCTCTCCGGCATGGAAGCGCAGGGTCCGGATGGTGTTCCGGATCGGAGGCGGCGGCTTGCCCATCACCGACCCCGCCGCAGGAAGAAGACCAGGGCGCCGTAATGCGCCAGCTCCGCCAACACCAGCGCAGCCACCGCGCCGTTGGCGAACAGCACGAAGCCATTGCTCAGCACCAGCGACAAGATCGCGCCGGCCCGCGCGGCTATTTGCTCCCCGCCGAAGGTGCCGAAGGCGAAGCCGGCGACCGCTAGGCAGAAGATCAGAACCACCAGGACCCCATGGGCGAACCGCGTCGCCCTCAGCCCCGCCCAGGCCTCACGCTCGTCCCGCCGCCCGCGATCAGAGCGCCGGGTGATCACTTCGAGCAGAATGCCGGCGGTGACGGCGGCGGCGACCGACAGGACGGTGGCGGCGACGAAGCTCGCCCCCATGGCGGCGATAAACCCCTGCTCCACGATCGCCCCCGATCGTGCACGCTCCGCCAGGACCCAGAAATACCACCCCCAGATTGCGCCTGTGGTGACCAGTTCGGCCCAGGCGCTCTTTTCACGATACGACATGTCCACTCCGCATGACGAAAAAACCAGAGTCGCACATATCAGACAGTGAGTCCAACATATCGGACATGATGTCGATCTTTCGCTCAGTGATTCTGGCAGGACGGGCAGTAGAAGGTTGAGCGGCCGGCCTGGATGATGCGGCGTACGAGGTCGGAGCAATCGGGGCCGCCGCAGGCTTGTCCCTCGCGGCCATAAACGTCGAAGCGATGCTGGAAATAGCCCTGCCCGCCCTCGGCGTTAGCAAAGTCCCGCAGGGTCGAGCCGCCGGCGGCGATGGCGTCCTCCAGCACGCTCCGAACCGCCCTCGCAAGCTGCTCGACTCTGCATGAGGATACCTCGCCCGCCGCGATCAAGGGTGAAATGCGGGCGCGGTACAGGGCTTCGCAGACATAGATGTTGCCCAAGCCCGCCACGATCCGCTGGTCGAGCAAGGACACCTTGATGTTCTGAGCTTTTCCTTTGAACCGGTCGACCAAATGCGCCCCCGAAAACGCGTTACCGAGTGGCTCGGGGCCCAATCCGGCGAGCCAGGGGTGGGCGTTGATCTCGACGGTCGGGATCAGCCCCATGAAGCCAAAACGGCGAGCGTCGACGAAACCGATCCGAGTACGGGCGGCGCTTGTGGTCGCGCACAGGCTGAGGTGCTCGTGCTTGACCGCGGTGGGGGCGGGATCCTTGAAGTTCCCCAACTGGCCTCCGTCCAGAGTGAAACGTCCGGTCATGCCCAGGTGAGTAACCCAGGTCTCCCGAGTCGAGAGCGGCATCAGCAGATATTTGGCGCGGCGCCTCAGCCCCTCGACCGTCGCTCCTTCCAGCCGCGACGCGAACCTTTCCGGAAAGGGAAAACGAAGATCTGGCCGGTGCTGGCGTACCTGACTGAGGCGTGCGCCGGTCAGCACGGATTCGAGCCCCCGCCGCACAATCTCCACCTCGGGCAGTTCCGGCATCACGCCTCCGAAGGAACAGGTGAGGCGGACCTATAGCCACGCTCGGCGGAGTCGCGAACCGGAACCGATGCAGGTGGCCGTCCGCCGCCTCTTGCGTCACGAGGCCAAGACAGCCCAAATCAGCCGCCCTTGGGCCGCGCAGCGGATGACTTCATGACTCTGTCCCTCGCCGCCGCGGCCCGCTCCCTCAGTCTGCGCGTCCTGGCGGCCCTGGTTCTGGGGCTGGGGCTGGGACTCTTGCTCGACAGCGTGACCACCCTGCCCGAAGGGGTGATCGAGGCGGTGCGGGCCGTGGGCGGGCTATGGCTCAGCGCTCTGCAGATGACGGTCGTGCCGTTGGTCTTCTCGGCCCTGGTCACCGGGATCGCAGTGGCCTCCGATGCGGCGGCGACCGGCCGGCTGGCCGCGCGAGCGGTGACCCTGTTCGTCGGCCTGGTGGCGTTTGTCGCGGCCATGACTCTCGTGGCCATGCCGGCCATCCTGGCCGCCTGGCCAGTCAGCGAGGCCGGAGCGGCGGCCCTGATGGCCGGGGCCGGCGGCGCCGGCGTCGCGCCTGCGGCGGCCGAGGGCGGGTTCGCCGCGTGGCTGACCTCGCTCGCGCCCGGCAATCCCATCCGCGCTGCGGCCGAAACCGCGATGCTGCCGCTGGTGGTTTTCGGCATCTTTTTCGGTTTCGCCGTTACCCGTCTATCCGCCGAACAGAAGGCGCCTCTGGTCGGGCTGTTCGGGGCCTTGACCCAGGCCATGATCGTGATCGTGCGCTGGGTGCTGCTGGCCGCGCCGATCGGCGTATTCGCCCTGGCCTTCGTCCTGGCGCTGCGGGGCGGCATGGCTTCTGCGGGACCGCTGCTGCACTACATCGTCCTGGCCAGTGGGGCCTGCCTGGCTACGCTCTTGATCAGCTATCCGTTGGCCATAACGATCGGGCGACATGGCGCCTCGCGTTTCGTGCGCGCCGTAGCGCCGGTCCAGGCGGTGGCGGTGTCCACACAGTCGTCCTTGGCCTGCCTTCCGGTCATGCTGGAGCGGTCGCGGGACGATCTGAAAATCTCGGCGCGCACGGCGGGAGTGGTCCTTCCCATGGCGGTGGCCATCTTCCGCATCACCAGCCCGGCGGCCAACCTGACGGTCGCTCTGTTCATCGCCCATGTCAGTGGCGTTCAGCCGGGCCTGGGTGCGCTTGCAGCCGCAGGTCTTGTGGCGGTGGCGGTGTCGATCGCCACGGTGGGCCTGCCTGGACAGGCTTCCTTCTTCACCAGCCTGGCGCCGATCTGCATGGCCCTGGGGGTGCCTATGGAGTTGCTGCCGCTGCTGCTGGCGGTCGAAGTCATTCCCGACATCTTCCGCACCATCGGCAATGTCACCGCCGACATGGCGGTGACCGCCGCGCTGGGTCGGGGCGAGGAGGCCGCGCCGCCGCCCGGCGCCGAGATGCTGGGATTCTGATCCAGCACGCCGCGCTCAGCCCTTGAAGCTATCCCTGGCTGTGCGCCGGCGAGCGAACTCGGCGGCGTCAGGCGCGGTCATGAACGGGTTGAGGCGGCGCTCGAGGCCAAGGACCGTGGGAACGGTCGCCCGACCCGCGCGACGGGCCGCGAAGATCGTCTCAGTGTGGTCGGCGAGGGCCGCATCGCCGCCCAGCGACAGGGCGAAGCGGGCGTTGGTCTCGGCATACTCATGGGCGCACCACAGCACCGTTTCGTCGGGCCAAGCGCGAACTTTGGCCAGGCTGTCGAACATATGCTCAGGCGATCCTTCGAACAATCGACCGCAGCCGAGCGGGAACAGGGTGTCGCCGACGAAGGCCTGGCCGCTTACCGTGTCTCGAAAGACTACGTGGCCGAGGGTGTGGCCAGGCGTCGAGGTGACTTCCAGCCGGGTCTCGCCGACGTCCACGACCTCGCCGTCGCCGACCACGCGATCGACCTCCGCCACGCGTTTGACCTCCTCAGGTGCGATCACCACAGCGCTGAACCTGGCCCTGAGCTCGGCGTTGCCCTGGGTGTGGTCGGAATGCCAGTGGGTGTTGAGGATCAGATCCAATCGGCCCCAGGCGCTGGCCGCGATCTCGGCGAGATAAGGCCCGGCCTCGGGCGTATCGACGGCGGCGACCATCCCTGAGGCGCGGTCGCGGATCAAAATGCCGTAGTTGTCGGAGAGGCAGGGAAACAGGCGCACGTCCAGAGTCATGACCGTCAGTCTAGCAGCGGCGGCGGCCTGGCCCCATAGTGTGGTCATGCGCAGGAGCATCGACGAGGTCCGCGCCTTCTATGGCCAGCCGGCCGGACGGCTGGTTCGGCGTCTGGTGGCGCGCCGTCTGGGCGACGCCTGGGGCGCGGCGCCCGGATGCGACGTGTTGGGCATCGGCTACGCGACACCGTGGCTGGACGCGTTTTCGGGCGCTCGCCGCGTGATCGCGGCCATGCCGCGCGGCCAGGGTGCCGAGACCTGGCCCGCAGGCGGCCGCAACGCCGTGGTGATGGTCGAAGACGGCCGTCTGCCGTTCCGCGCCGGAATGTTTGATCGCATTCTGATGGTGCACGCCCTGGAGGAGGCCGAGGCGCCGGGACAGATTCTGGTCGAGGCGGTGCGCGCCCTGGCTCCAGCTGGACGGATCATCTTGGTCGCGGCGGCGCGCGGCGGCTTCTGGGGCCGCGCCGAAACCACCCCCTTCGGACACGGTCAGCCCTTTAGCCGGGGCCAGCTGGAACGATTGGTGCGCGGGGTCGACCTGGAGCCCGTCGCCTGGTCCCAGACCCTCTACGTGCCGCCGTGGCGACCTGCTTTGGCCTTGGCGGACGCGGTGGAACGGATCGGCCAGACTGTCGCGCCGGGCGCGGCCGGAATCGTTCTGCTGGAGGCCTCGCGCCGCACCTACGCCCGGGCGCCGCGCGGCCATTCGGCACGGGCGGTTCTGGGAGAACTGCTCAACCCCGTGCCGCCCCAGCCAGTCGCGGGCGGGGCGCACTCGCTTCCGTCTTCCCGGCGTCGTCGAACCGGACTAAGTCGCCCGGCATGAAGCGACTGATCGTCATGCGCCATGCCCAGGCGGGTCGCGCCCCCGCCGGCGGGAGCGACCGCGACCGCCCGCTGA
The DNA here is from genome assembly GCA_964542145.1 of uncultured Brevundimonas sp. GTDB lineage: Bacteria > Pseudomonadota > Alphaproteobacteria > Caulobacterales > Caulobacteraceae > Brevundimonas. The sequence continues at coordinate 5,475 of CAZITK010000025.1, read as the reverse complement.
CCGAGCAAGGGGTTGCTGAGGCGCGCGCCGTGGGCCGGTGGCTGGCCGAACGCCGCTGGGTTCCCGATACAGCCTGCGTATCGCCTTCCCGACGCACCCGCCAGACCTGGGAAGAGGCCTCATCCGGCTTCGGAGTGGCCGACCTGAACAGCGACGAAGACCTCTATGACGCCGACCCCGACACTCTGCGGCGGGCCGTTGATCAGGCCGCAGACCATGCCCGGACCTTACTGCTGATGGGCCACAACCCCGGCGTTCACGCGCTCTGCCTCGAACTGCTTGCCGAGAACGGCGCACCGGCCGAGATCGACCGGCTGCAACGCGGCTTTCCTCCAGGATCGGCGGCCGTGTTCGGTCGCGAAGACGCTCGCTGGATCTTGGAGGCCTTCTGGACCCCAGCCGACATCGAGAATCATGCATGACCGCCCGTCATTGCGCGTCCGCCTACAAGATCGTCTCGGCAGAGGAATGGGCGACCGCGCGCGAGCTTGGCGTCTATGACGGCTCAGCGGTCGATCGCGCGGACGGCTTTATCCACCTGAGCACGCGCGACCAGTTGGAGGAAACCGCGCGGCGGCATTTCGCGGGCCATGACGATCTGCGCCTGCTGCTGGTGGACCTCTTGGGGTTGGGCGAAACGGTGCTGTGGGAACCGGCGCGAGGCGGCGTCCTGTTTCCGCATCTCCACGGCCCCCTGCCAGTCCAAGCCGTAATTCGCGACGACCCTTTCGCCGTCGACGAGAACGGCCACATCACCACGCCGTGGCGGTGAGGGTGCGCCTGGACGATTACGCCACCGCCGCCCTGCGCTGGCTCGATCCCGAGACGGCGCATCGCCTGGCTGTGAGCGCCCTCGAACTGGGCCTGGGCGGCGACGACGCGGCGGCCGATCCGCCGGTCTTGCGCACGCGACTGGCTGGGCTGGATCTGCCCAATCCGATCGGGCTAGCGGCCGGGCTGGACAAGGACGGGCGCGGGCTGAAAGGACTGGCTAGGGCGGGCTTCGGCTTCGTGGAGTGTGGTTCGGTGACGCCGCTCCCCCAACGCGGCAATCCGCGGCCGCGCCTGTTCCGTCTGACGCCAGACCGCGGCGTCATCAACCGCATGGGCTTCAACAACGAGGGACTCGACGCCTTCGCGGGGCGGCTGAAGCGGCGACCCCCCGGCCTTGCGGTTGGGGGGAATCTCGGCGCCAATAAGGACAGCCAGGACCGCACAGCCGACTATGTAACGGGTCTGCGCCGCATTCACGACCTGGCTGACTACGTGACCATCAACATTTCCTCGCCCAACACGCCCGGCCTGCGTGCATTGCAAGGACGTGACGAACTGGACGATCTGCTGGGTCGGGTGGCCGGGGCGCGGGGGCCGCGCCCGGTGTTCCTCAAGATCGCACCTGACCTTAGCGTCGCCGAGATCGCCGAGATCGTCGAGGCGTCCGTGGCCCATCGGATTGACGCTCTGATCGTGTCCAACACCACCCTGGAACGGCCGACCGACCTGATGTCGGATCATCGCGCAGAGGCTGGAGGGCTGTCGGGTCGACCGATGGCGGCGATCGCCTGTCGGGCCCTGGAGGCCGCGGCTGATGCGGGGCGGGGGCGTCTCCCGCTGATCGCGGCCGGTGGTATCGACAGCGGGGCCGAGGCCTATCGTCGCATACGGCTGGGCGCCTCGGCGGTGCAGGTCTATTCCGCCCTGGTGTTCGAAGGGCCGGGCCTCATCCGCCGGATCAAACGCGATCTGGCCGAGCGCTTAGCCGCCGATGGGTTCGAGAACGTTTCTGAAGCTGTCGGCGCGCGTTGACCTCACGTTAGGCCATGGGCGTCATCATGCTGGACTGGAGCCGCCGGGCCGCCTCGAGCCCCGCATGAAAGCGGCCCGTGAAGATGGCGGGGCGATGACGGCGACCGACGCGACCGAAACGACAGGCTGGGCCCGGGCGCTGCAACAGCGCCGGCGGGGGCTGGTACAGCGTGTCTCCCTGTCGGCTGCGACCGCCATTATTTTTGCGCCTATTCTCGGCTTTGACCTGACCTTGCCGTGGTTGGCCGTCTTCATGGCGGCGCAAGGGCTGGAGCGACTGGCCTTGTCAAAGGGGGAGGCCGGTAAGGCCATGTCTCGGGGCCGGGTGGCCGCGAGCCTGATCGCCTTGTTCCTGTCCGGCGCGATCTTCGGGGCTCTGTCCATCCCCTTGTGGCTGACGGCCGGCGTAGTGGGAGGTATCTGCGCCTGCGCGCTGTTGTGCGGCGGCGCTCTCTACTCGACGCTGAACGCGGTCGGGTCGGCCCGCGCCCTGGCGGTGACTGCGGGGCCGCAGTTCTTCTATCTCTGCCTTGGCGCCGTCTTCCTGCGTCAGCTAGAGGCGCCCTCCGCCTATACGGCTGCCGTTCTGGTCTGCGCCATGACTTTCAGCATCTATTGCGTCTGGACCTGGCGGCTGATGAACCAGGTCTATCGCTCGGAGGCGGCCGCCCGGCAGGAAGCCAGGCAGGGGCGCGAGGAGGTCGAACGCCGCATGGGCGCCCAGTCCGCCTTCCTGGCGGCTGTCGGACATGATCTGCGCACTCCGATCAGCGCCATCCTGACCGGCGCCGCCGAACTCGAGCGAGACGCATGGGCCGCGGCCGAGAGCTCGACGCGCGCCAAGGCCGCCCTGATCACCGAGGCGGGCCTCATGATGAAGGCCATGTTGGACGACCTGCTGGACCAGGCCAAGTTGGAGGCGGGTCGCATGCGGGTCGAGGCCGAGCCCATGGAGCTGCGCCGACTCCTGTGCCAGACCGCGCGTTTCTGGCGCCCGGCGGTGAGCGGCAAGGGACTGAGGTTGCGGCTGGAGGCCGGACGCGCGACGCCCAACTGGATCATCGGCGACGCCATGCGGCTGAGGCAGATCCTGAACAATCTGATCTCGAACGCGCTCAAGTTCACGGCCCAGGGCCACGTTCTTATCCGGGTCCGCTCCTGGGCCGAGCAGGATGGACGCCTGGCCCTGCTGATCGACATCGAAGACAGCGGGTCGGGCATGACAGTCGAACAGGTGGGGCGCCTGTTTACCGCCTTTGACCAGACCGATGACAGCGTCGTGGCTCGCCATGGCGGCACGGGCCTGGGCCTGTCCGTGAGCCGCGATCTGGCGGCCTTGATGGGCGGCCGCTTGACCGCGCGCAGCGCGCCTGGTCGGGGCGCGGTCTTCACCCTGTCGCTGACGGTCGAGGCGGCCGAGCCGACAGCACGACCCGTCAATCCCTTTGCTGGGGTGGATCAGCGGGCTGAAGTCGTTCGCGCCTTCAGCCCGAGGCCGGCGACCGTCGAGCCGGCCCCCGACCCCAAGACGATCGAGCAGACCGAGCCGCTTGCCGAGGGCGCGGAGCGCGCCCTTCGCGTGCTGATCGTCGATGACCACGAGATCAACCGGCGCGCGATCCAGCTGATCCTCTCGCCCTTTGGGGCCGAGACGGCGCAGGCGGCGGACGGCCTGGCCGCCCTGGCCCTGGCCGAGACCGAGGCCTTCGACGTGATCTTCATGGATGTGCGGATGCCCGAACTGGATGGTCGCGAGACGACGCGACGCCTGCGGGCCGGCCAGGGGGCCAATCGCACCACGCCTGTGATCGCCGTCACCGCCGACAGCGCCGCCGAGGACGTGGAGGCCTGTCTCGCCGCCGGGATGAACCTGTTCGTCGCCAAGCCTCTGACGCCCGGCAGCTTGCTGGGAGCCCTGACCGAGGCGCTGTCGCTGGTTGAGGCCGACACGGAAGCCGAGAGCGCGGCGGCCTAGCCCTAGAGCCCGATCGTCTCTCGCAAGGTGGCGTCGAGTGTGGCGACATCTCTCAGCCTGCATTCCCAGATCACCACGGGCCGCCAGCCGGCCGCGCTGAGCTCCGCCTGGACGTGCGCGTCGCGGTCGCGATTGCGCTCGATCTTGGCCAGCCAATAGGCGGCGTTCGCCTTGGGGCGTCGGGCGCCGCGAACACAGTCGTGGCCGTGCCAGAAGCAGCCATGGACGAAGATCGCCACCCGACGCCCAGGCAGGACGATGTCGGGCCGGCCAAACAAGCCCCAGCCACCCAGGCGGTAGCCGACGCCCAGGGCGCGCAACCGCCGCCGCACGACCCATTCCGGACCCGTGTCGCGCCCCTTCACGCGTCGCATGACGGCGCTGCGCTTCTCAGGCGTGAAGACGTCGGTGGTCAGGACGCGGGCGTCAGAGCTGGCTGACCAGATAATCGCCAGAGGAGACGTGAAATTCGCCACCCTGCTCCACGTTCAACTGCTTCACCACGCCGTCCTCGACCAGCATGGAATAGCGCTGCGACCGCTCGCCCATGCCGAAGCCCGAGGCGTCCAGAGACAGGCCGAGCTTTCGGGTGAAATCGCCGTTGCCGTCGGCCAGCATAAGGATTTCGCCATCCTTGACGTTCGAGGCCTCGCCCCAGGCGCCCATGACGAAGGCGTCGTTGACGGAGACACAGGCGATCTGATCGACGCCCTTGGCCATCAGGGCCTCGCCCTGCTCCTGGAAGCTGGGCAGATGCCTGGCCGAGCAGGTGGGAGTGAACGCGCCCGGCACGGCGAACAGGGCCACCGTCTTGCCGCCGAACAGCTCGGCCGTCGAGATGGGCTTGGGGCCGTCCGCCGTCGGGGTGGTCAGGGTGGCGTCGGGGATGCGGTCGCCGATCTGGATGGTCATGAGGCAGGTCCGGTGCTGGGATGGGACTCGCGACATAGGCGCACGCCCGCTCGCCTCCAAGGGCGGTCCGTCATTGCGCCGGCCGCGCTTTCGCCGGAGGATAAGGCCGGAAAGGACGACGCCCCATGTCCACGGACCCATCTCATCGTTTTGTGTCCCTCGCCGGTCGCCTTTTGGTGGCGATGCCCGGCATCAGTGACCCGCGCTTCGAGCATGCGGTTATCTTAGTCTGCGCCCATCAGCGCGATCACGCCATGGGCCTGCGGCTGGATCGTCCGGCGCCGGGCATCGATCTGGCCGGCGTGTTGTCGAAGCTGGATGTGGTCGGCGCCGATCAGGCCCCGATCCAGACCGTCCTTGCCGGCGGTCCGGTGGACAAGGAGCGAGGATTCGTCCTGCATACGAGCGACTGGAGCGTGGCCGACGCCAGCCTGATGATCGGCGAGGATCTGGCCATCACCGCCACCAAGGAGGCGCTGGCGGCCATGACCGACCCGGAGATCGCGCCGGAGCAGGCTATTCTGGTCCTGGGTTACGCCGGCTGGGGCGAGGGCCAGCTGGAGGAGGAGCTGACCGATAACGTCTGGCTCACGGCCGACCCCAGCCTGGACATCCTGTTCGACGCCGACCACGGCTCGAAATGGCGTCGTGCCCTGGCGGGCCTGGGCGTTGACGCCGCCCGACTGTCGGCCCATGCGGGGAGGGCTTAGCCTAGCGCTCCAGATCAAGGGCGTAGCCGGCCGAGCGGACGGTGCGGATGGGGTCGCCCTGGGCGCCCGGCA
>CAZITK010000024.1:0-15285 GCA_964542145.1 uncultured Brevundimonas sp. | reverse complement strand
GCCTTGAGGTCGGCGGCCAGGTCGACCGGCCACGGGCGGCCGCTCTCGATCTGTTCGGGCGTGGCGTCGGGGGCCTGGGCCAGGCGGCCGTACCAGGCGACCCCAGCCTTGAAGGCGGCGAAGCGGACCACCGCCTGCCAGGTCACCTTGCCGCCCCAGCAGAAGCCGGTGATGCCCAGCCGCTCCGAGTCAGCCCAGGGCTGGAGCTCCAGCCAGGCCAGGGCGCCGGAGATGTCGCCCATCACCTGCTCATGGCCGGCGGCGGCGACGATCCTCTGGATCTGCTGCATGTCCTCCAGCGGCGCGGGATCCTCGACTCGCACGAAGAAGGCCGGGGCGATGGCGGCGTAACCGGCCTTGGCCAGGCGGAGACAGACATCTTCGATATAGGCGTGGACGCCGAAGATCTCGGACGCCACCACGATGACCGGGAACGGCCCGGCGCCCTCGGGCCGCGCCACATAGGCGGGCAGGTCGAAGCCATCCGGCGCGGCATAGGTGATCGCCTCGGTGACCAGCCCGGTCTCGTCGGTCACCACCGGCTCGGCGGATTGCGACCGGGCGGCGGTGGCGTAGCCGGTGAACAGCACCCCGCCCAGCAGGCCCAGGCTGCGGCGGCTGAGTTTCAGATCGTCGGCCGTCTGGCCCTCGGGGGTGAGCAGGTGAGGCATGGTCGGGCTCCGCGCGGATGGTGCGCGAGAGTGAACCGGCATCTGCCGCCGGGTCGAGTCACAATGACGGGTAAGCGGCTCTGCTAGAGAGCCAGACCCGACTTGGCCGCGAGATCCTTCAGCGACACCTGCGGCCTGGGGCCCCAGTGGGCGATGACTTCGGACGCCGCCAGAGAGCCCAGCCGCCCGGCCTCTTCCAGCGACTTGCCGCGCGCCAGGCCCAGCAGGAAGCCGGCGGCGTACTGATCGCCGGCTCCGGTGGTGTCGATGACCCTGTCGACCGGACAGGCCTCGACCGCCACGCGTCGGTCGACGCTGACGACCACCGAGCCCTTTTCGCCGCGCGTCACCGCCGCCTTCTCGACTATTGCGGCCAGCCGGTCGCAGCCGGCCTCGAAATCCTCGGTCTGGAACAGCGACGCCAGCTCGGCTTCATTGGCCAGGACGATGTCAGCCGAGGCCTCGATGAAGGCCAGCAGTTCGGCGCGCCAGCGTTCCACCACGAAGGCGTCCGACAGGGTGATGGCCACCTTGCGTCCAGCCTGGTGCGCGGCCTCGGCGGTGCGCTCGAAGGCGGCGCGGGCGGGGGCCGGATCGAACAGATAGCCCTCCAGATAGACGATGGCGCTCTCGGCGATCATGGCGGCGTCCACGTCCTCCACCGCCAGCTGGTTGGCGGCGCCCAGGAAGGTGGCCATGGTCCGCTGGCCGTCCGGCGTGACATTGATCAGGCAGCGTCCGGTCCCGGGCCCGGTTTTGAGCGGCGGGGTCTCGAAGGCCACGCCCGCCGCGCGGATGTCGTGGGTGAAGACCTCGCCCAGGGTGTCTTCGCTGACCTTGCCCAAATAGGCCGCCCGCCCCCCGAAAGAGGCCACGCCGGCGACGGTGTTGCCGGCCGAGCCGCCCGAGGCTTCGACGCCCGGCGCCATGGCGTCGTACAGCGCCGCGCTCTGGGCCTCGTCGACCAGCTGCATCGAGCCGGGCGCGAGCTGCTGGGCGGTCAGAAAGCCGGGGTCGCAGGGGGCCAGCACATCCACGATGGCGTTGCCGACGGCGCAGACGTCGTATCGGATATCGGTCATGGCCGGCGCTTTAGCGGCGCTGGGCCGTCGTGGCCAGTGGCGGGCGGCGGCGGAGCTCGCTATCCACAACAGCATGGCCCGTCTCGCGATCCTCACCCCCGACCCCACCGACCCGTCTTACGCAGGCCAGTGGCCTGGAGTCGTCGCGCGGCTGATCACGCCGTTGGCCGCCGCAGGTCATCAGGTGGCCGCGACGCCATGGACAAATCACATCGGCGACGTCTCGGGCCTTGCGGGTTTCGACCTGATTCTGCCGCTGGTGGTCTGGGGTTATCACCGTGAGCATGAGGATTGGCTAGCCGCCTGCGAGGCGTGGGAGCGGGCCGGCTTGCCCGTCGCCAACCCCCCTGCGATTCTGACGTGGAATTCAGACAAGGCCTATCTCGGTCGTCTGGCCGAGGCGGGCGTGGCCATCCCGGCGACCCGCTTTGTCGACCGCGTCGATGCGGCGGCGGTCGAGGCGGCGCTGGCCGCGTTCGGCGCGCCCGTGATCGTCAAGCCGGTGGTCTCGGGCGGGGCCTGGCGGACGCTGAAACTGTCGTCAGCGGCGGAACTGGTGGACGGTTCGCAAGAGCGGGCGATGATCCAGCCCTATCTGCCTGCCATCGAGGCGGGGGAACTGTCGCTGCTGTTCTTCGGCGGACGGTTCAGCCACGCGGTGAGGAAGCGGCCCGCCTCCGGCGATTTTCGCATTCAGGTGCAATACGGCGGCCGCTATCAGGCGGTGGAGGCGCCCGAGGGCGCGCGGTCGCTGGCCGACCAGGTGCTGGGCGCGGTCGACGAAGACCTGCTCTACGCCCGCATTGATATGGTCGACGACGCCGCGCGCGGCTGGCTGCTGATGGAGGCCGAATTGATCGAGCCGGATTTTTATCTCGGTCAGGCCCCCGATGGCGGCGTGGCCTTCGCCGAGGCGGTGGCGCGCCGGCTCGCCCGCTGATCATCGGTGCGGGCGCGCCCCTCTGCAATGAGGCCCGCGCGTGACGGGCACAGGTCCGAGATGACACATCCCGGGCAGTCGGGTCTGCGCGCCGTGCAGGTATAACGGCCGTGCAGGATCAGCCAGTGGTGCGCCTTTGGCAGCCATTTTCGCGGCACGATCTGATGCAGTTGCGCCTCGACCTTGTCCGGCGTGCCGGCGTTGGCCAGCGACAGGCGGTGCGAGACCCGGAACACATGGGTGTCGACGGCGATGGCGGCCTCGATCTCCAGTTCGTTCAGCACGACGCTGGCGGTCTTTCGTCCAACGCCCGGAAGGGCTTGGAGCGCCTCGCGGTTGAGAGGAACGACGCCGCCATGTCGCTCAACGATGATGCGGCTGAGCGCGATGACGTTTCTGGCTTTGTTGCGATAAAGGCCAATGGAGGCGATGTAGGAAACAAGGCCCGCCTCGCCGAGCGCCAGCATTTTCTCGGGCGTGTCGGCCACTGCGAACAGCCGCTCGGTGGCCTTGTTCACGGAAACGTCGGTGGCCTGGGCGGATAGGGCGACCGCGACCACCAGCGTGTAGGGATCCTGGAAACGTAGTTCGGTCCTTGGCTCGGGCAGCACACCCGACAGCCGCTCGAATATGGCCTCGACCCGAGCCTTGACGGGCGGCCAGCGGAATCCCGGCGCTCTCATGCGTCCGCTGTGGCGATGGAGCGTGGGCCGCGTCAAGCGCGAACAGAGTTCTGTGTTTGGTCTGGACGTTTCCCGAAGGCGCCGGTCAATCTCAGGCGACCTGGGCTGGCCGGCGCTCCTTCAAGGCCGCAATGGGCTCTGGCTTGGCGAAATGATAGCCCTGCAGGAAGTGCGCGCCGGCGATGCGCAGGAAGTCGGCCTGCGCGGCCGTCTCGACTCCCTCACACACCACCTTCATGCCGAGCGCCCGGCCGACACCGATCACGGCGTGAATGATCGACGCCGAGGCGACATCATCAGTGCAGTGGTCAACGAAGCTTCGGTCGATCTTCAGCGTAGTGAAGCGCAACTCCTTCAGAGCATGCAGGCTGGTGAAGCCGGCGCCGAAATCGTCCAGCGCCACATTGACCCCGGCGGCGCGCAGGGTGTCGACAGTGTGGCGTGCGGCTTCGACGTCCAGCATGGCGGTTTCGGTCACCTCGACCTCCAGCCGGCGTCGATCAAACCCCAACCGTTCACAGATCGCCACCACGCGATCGGCGAACTCTGGCATCTGGAACTCCGAGGCTGATGCGTTGACGCCAACAATCAGCCCGGGAATGTCCGCGCAATCGCGCATCGCGGTCTCCAGCGCGAAGTCGGTGATCCGAGCAATCTCCCCGGCCTCCTCGACATGAGGAATAAAATTGTCAGGCGACACCCGGCCACGCGCGGGATGGTCCCAGCGGATCAGGGCCTCAGCCTTCGGCATGGTTGCCCCCGTCCGATCGACCAGCGGTTGATACACTAGGTGGAACTCCCCTTTTTCAAGGCCCCGAAGCACGTCAGCCACAAGTGGATCGCCTTTTGGCTCGGTCATTGCAGCCGCGATGTCCCCCTGACCGCCCAGCGCGTTCAGGGTGCGGGACAAGGCCTCGGCGATATCCTGCAACGCTCGCGCGTCGACCGGCGTGCCGGCCCGGGCATCACGCTCCAGGGTGGCGGCCCTGTCCGTAACCGCCTTGGCGCCCAGGCTAAGGCTGATCGACTTCAGCGCATGGGCGGCGCGCGACAGGGCGTCGTGGTCGCCGGCCGCGTGGGCTTTGACCGCCTCGGCCATGCGGCGCGGTGCGTTGTCGCGGTACAGAGCCTCAATCCGGGACACGAAGTCAGGATTGCCCCCCGCAGCCATGGCCGCCAGGTCGGCCTGGGTCTTGGGGTCGAACAAGGCCTCGTCAAGCGCAAGCTGCGTAGGCAGCGGTTTGGCGGTCACCGGCGCCTCGACGGGGGGCGCCGTGGGGAGCGGCGCCGCCGCCTTGTCAGGGCACGCGGTCTGAAGCGCGCCGATCAGGTCGGCGAGGGTGAAGGGTTTGTGGATCACCCCGTCCATGTCGGCTTCGCGCCAGGCTTGAGCGGCGGCGCCCACAACATGGGCGGTCAGGGCGACGATACGGGTGCGGGGGCGGTCCGTCGCGGCCTCCTCGGCGCGGATGCGGCGGGTCGCCTCGAAGCCGTCCATGCCGGGCATCGAACCATCCATCAGCACCAGGTCGAAGTCTTGGACGCGAACGGCGTCGATCGCCTCCTGACCGCCCTCGACCAGCATGGGCGTGATCTCGAGCAGGGCTAGGGCCTCGGCGGCCACCTCGCGATTGACCTCGGCGTCATCGACCACCAGCACCCGGGCGGAGGGAAAGGCGATACCGCCGGTCGCAAGTCCGCCTACAGCCATCTCGAGGTGCGGTGTCTCGCCTTGCGCTAGCTGGCCAAGAACCCGCGCCAGATCCGAGCGGCGCAGGGGGCGGACCAGCGCCACGGCGGCCTGGACCGGGATCGACGCCGCCTCGGCCTCGGCTTCGGAAGCACAGACCAGTACGGTCCGTTCGGGCGCGACACCTGCAGCAGCGCCCAGGGCGGCGTCAGCCTGTCCGTCCTGAGACGGGGTCACGCCCCAAGCGGCGAGATAGCGTTTTGCCGCGTGAGCGGTCAGGGGGGGCAGGCCCGACAGAACCGGCCGCACGTTCGACAACTCCGGCGGCGTGAGCAAGACCGCGTCCTTGGCCAGCAGCGGCGCGCTGAAGGCGAACATCGAGCCTTTGCCGACTCTGGAAGCGAGCTTCCACTCTCCGCCCATCGCCCTGACAAGCCGGTCACAGATGGCCAAGCCCAGGCCGGTGCCGCCATGCTTGCGTGTCGTGGTCTGGTCGGCCTGTGAGAAGGCCTCGAACAGCTTGGGCAGGACGTCGGGCGGAATGCCTGGCCCGGTGTCGCGCACTCCGACCAAGACATGTCGGGCCCGATCGGGGTCAGGCCTAACTTCCACAAGAACGCCGCCCGTCTCGGTGAACTTGATCGCGTTGTTGACCAAGTTGGAGATCACCTGACGGAGGCGGGTCGGATCAGTCGTTGCGTCAGGCAGGCGCGGATCGACGAAAACCGCCAGATCGAGCCCCTTCTGCCAGGCTTTTTCATGGAAGAGCCCCGCTACGTCTTCTGCGACTTCCGCCAGGTCGCACTCGATGGTCTCCAGATCCATCTTGCCGGCTTCGACCTTGGAGAAGTCGAGGATGTCGTTGATGATCGAAAGCAGGGACCGACCCGATTTGGCGATGACGTCGGCATAGCGCCGCTGACGACCGGGCAGGTCCGACGCGGCCAGCAATTCGCTCAGCGCCAGGATGCCGTTCATGGGCGTGCGAATCTCGTGGCTCATGACGGCCAGGAAATCGGATTTGGCGGCGTTGGCCTGTTCGGCGCTGTCCTTGGCGACTCGCAATTCCCGGGTGCGGTCCGCCACCGTCTGCTCCAGCCCGGCCACATGGGCCTGGATGGCCGCGTCACGCTCCCGGATCGAGGCCAGCATGCCATTGACGCCGTCGACCAGAGCCCGGACCTCGCCCTGCGCCTCAACCTCGGCGTCGGTGGAATAGTCCTGGCGGCGGCCCATGTCGCTCACCGCCCCGGCCAGGGAGACGATTGGTCCGGCGATCTTGTGGCTCATGCGAAGCGCGATCAGCAGCCCCGCCAGCGTCGCGACGGCGGCGCCCAGCAGACTGGACCAGACGGCGGCCAGAATTCGCGATTGAAGCTGCGGTGTCTCGGCAAAAAGAGTGATGCGCCCGATCGTGCGGTCGCCCATGACCACGGGCTCGACGACCTGGATCGATCCCGAGGTCAGACTGTCCCACAGGCTAAGGCTGTGATCGCCCCCCAGATTGGCGTCGCTCAGCAACCGGGCGCCGCCGCCAATCTCGGCCAGGATGCGGCCATCGGCCTGATCCAGGCGGCCGTAGTTGACATCGGGCATCTGGCCGATAGCCCGCAGCGCCTGAAAGGCGGCCCCTGAGTCCTGGGCTTCCACTGCGTCCGCTGACAGTGCGGCGATCACGCGGGCCGTCTGAGCCAGGCGCTGCATTTCCAGCGACGCCTGCCGACGCGCGTCAGTCCACGCCACGCTCAGGGAGGTGATCAGGAAAGCAGCCCCCAGAGCGGCCAATACGAGGGCGACGAGCCGGCGTCCGATCGCGCCCTTCTGAAAACTGATCTGTGCGCGCACCACGGGCCCTGCTGATGAGTTTCGGCCGCTATACCGGAGGTTAATGACCTTCCCCTTAAGGAGAGGCTCTGGGGCGCCAGGCGCTTATCGTACTGGGTTCCCGAAAGGTTGTGTCGTGACCGAGTTCTTCTATGTGCTCGACGAGAAGGCGCGTCTTCTGTTCGTCGATGACGACCCTATCCTGCGCGAGTTCGCGCGCGTGAACCTGGCGTCCGAGAGTTGCTCGGTCGAAGTGGCGGCCGACGGCGTCGAGGCGCTGGAGCGGATCGCGGAACAGCCCTTCGATCTGCTGCTGGTTGACCTGGAAATGCCTCGCATGGATGGGTTCGAGCTGCTGGAGCGTCTGCGCGCTGACCCACGCACGGCCCACCTGCCGATTGTGGTGGAGACCGGGCGCGAGGACGTGACCGCCATCGACCGAGCCTTTCGCATGGGCGCGACATCCTTCGTGTCGAAGCCGCTGAACTGGCGGCTACTCAGCTATCAGCTGCGCTTCGTGCTCAGGGCCTCGCGCGCCGAGGCCCTGGTCCGCCGAGCCGCCGAGACGGTGCGCGCAGACCGCGCCCGGCCGGTGGCGTAAACCCCTCTTTGCTTGTATCAGCGACCCATGCAGCGCGCATGGGAACTCAGGCCCATCAACTGACTCCGGGCATCAGCGGTCCTGTGTCTCGCGTGGAATCTGACGGATGACGCGAACCTGACAACGTTCCAGTGAGCCGCCGCCTCGAGAAATGACATCGGCGATGTCGCCAACGCAGAGGCTGTTGCCCGACCCCAGGGACGGCCTGAGCACGATGCCCTGCGCCCAGCGGATGTCCTGGCAGATGCCGACCGGCTCCAGCTCGAACTCGTCGCGCGCACCCACGCGCACGGCCAGTGCGTCCCGGCGTTCGCCTTCGATGGGACGGAAACTGTTGACGTTCGAAGCGAAGAAGCACTGGCGCGGCGTCCGGTCGACCGAGGTCTGCGCCCGGTCGGTAAAGGGGGCGCACGCGGCCAGCGCGGCGGCGGTCGTCAAGGCGGCCAGCGATGTCAACGATCGGGTCATAGCGTCTCCTGGACAGATTAGAGATCTCGGCCGCCGAAGGTTCCGGAGGTCAAGCCGGACCTTGGCTGAATCGCGCGGGATCCAGACGGCGCGCCAGAGAGCGGGGCAGGGGGCTGGGCGACCCTGCGACCGTGGCCGCGACATGCTCTGCCAACAGCGGAGCCATCAGAAAGCCTCGTGATCCCAGGCCGCCGAGAACCCACAAGCCCGGCTCCACCTCTCCGCACAGCGGCAGGTGGTCCGGCGTGGTGGCGCGCACGGCGGCCCGTCGTTCGATCGGCGCCCCAGCGACACGCGCGGCCGAGCAAGGCAGGGTCGACGCCAGCGTGGCCAGGTTCGTCGCGTCGTCTTCGGTCTGTGGGCCAACGTCGGTGCGCCCACGCTGGTGGGTCGCCCCGAACATGAGGCGACCATCGACACCGACGGCGTAGCCGCCCCAGCTTGTGGCTGGAGGGGGAGCCTCGAGGCGCGCCCAGCTCGCCTGGCCGCGCGATGCGCCTAGGCGCAAGGTGGGCGCCAGAGCCGCGACCTCCCACCCCGAAGCAAGAACAACGATGTCGGCTTCGCCAATCACCACGCCGCCCACGTCCAACAGCCGCCAACGTCCGTCGGGGGCCCGTGTCACGCGGCCCACCCGTGTTTTGATGTGCCGAACGCCTGTCAGCCAGGCCTTCCGGATCGATGTCGGTCGAACCGCCCGGGCTTTCGCCATCATCAGGCCGCCTCGGCCTACCTTGTCGCCCAGATGCTCGTCGGCCTCATCGGCCGTCATTCGCCGCATGGCCCCCTCGCCCCAGATCGGCTGGACCGCCACAGCGTCCAGGCGACGCGCGTCGCGAGGCAGGTGCTCCAGCCTCAGCACGCCGCGCTCCAAGACCGCATCCGGCGTGGCATCATAGAGGCTAGCCGCGCGCTCCAGCGCCTGGGCGTTGAGGGCCGCTGTCTCGGCGTCCCCCAGGTCAAAGCGAGGCGTCACCAGGGCGGCCGGGAATCCCGAGGCGATGCTGTGCTCGGTCGGCGCAACTATCGACGGCGCCAGACCGGCCGCCAGAAAGGCGCGCGCCAGTGAGGCCGCCGCTACGCCGGCGCCGATGATCAGCACCTCGGGCGTCGCGCCCCCCCTCGACGTATCGCCGCTCAATTGCGCTGCCAGTCGTTCCCGCTTGCGGCCATGACCGGGTTTTTTCTCGACGACGAAGCCTCGTGCTGCGAGGGCGCGCCGCACGGAACCGGCGACGGTGAAGGTGGCGACGCGGGCTCCGGGGGCCGATCGGGCACGGATAGCGTCGAACACAGTGTCGGACCACATCGCCGGATTGGAAGCAGGCGAAAATCCGTCGAGGAACCACGAGTCAGCAGCGCCGCTCCATTGCTCCAATGCCCAGGCGGCGTCCCCGATGGCGAGGTCCAGGGTCGCGCCCCAGTGCGGTAGATCCAGTCGGTGAAAACCCGGCATGGCCGGCGGTTGGGAGGCTAGGGCGCTCCTGGCTTCGCTGATCTCGGGCCAGGCCGCGAGCGCGCGCCCTGCAGACGCCGGGGACATCGGATGGGCCTCCAGCGAGAAGATCGACAGATGGCCGTCCTTTGGCCGCTGCGCCCGCCAAAGGGTCAGCAGCGCGGCGACATTCAGGCCCGAGCCGAACCCCAGTTCAGCGACGGTGAAGCGGCGTCGTCCAGCCCAGGCCTCGGGCAGACCGCACCCCGCGAGGAAGACGGCTCGGCTCTCCTCAAGCCCATCCTCCAGCGAGTAGTAGATGTCGCCATAGGTTCGCGACCGGGGCGCGGCGGGATTGGACCAGTCGATATCCTTGTCGCTTCGCATCCGCGTTGACTGCGGCGCCGCCGGAGCCGAGGCAATAAAAAAGGGGCCGCCTTTCAGCGGCCCCTTCAGACACCTCGAAAAGGCGTCGGTCTTACTGGGCCGGGGTCATCGTACCGTCGGCAGCCGGAGCAGCCGGGGTCATCGTGCCGTCGGCAGCCGGGGCGGCGGCGTCAGCGGCTTCACCAGCGGCCATGGCGGCGTCGGTGGCGGCGGCGTCAGCGGTGGCGGCGGCGTCGGCGGCCGTGTCCGCGGCGGCGGCGGCGTCGCCAGCAGCGTCGGTGGTGTTGGTGTTGGTGTCTTCAGCGGCCGGCTGGCAAGCGGCCAGCGAGAGGGCGGCGGCCGAAGCGGCGGCGGCGACGATCAGCGAACGAATGTTCATGGGGGCAATCCTTCAGAAGGGGTTTCCGACGGGGTCATGAATCCCCGCGTCAGAATTGATAACGCGAATGTGACCGGCCGAGCAAGCACAATCTCACGAACCCGTGATGGACGCGTGATCGACGGTGGCGCTCGTCGCGGAGATTGCCGATCCGCGACGAGCGCCGGCCCATCGGCCGCGATTTACTGAGCGGGCGGCGGGGCCTCGGCGGTGCGCGGGGAGGTCATGGTGTTGCCCGCGCGCTCGGCGGCGTCGGAGGCGGCTTCTGCTGTCGTGTCGGCCGCCTCGACAGTCGCGGCGCCGGCGGCTCCTGCGGCGTCGCCCGCTGAATCCATGGCGCTGCCGGCCGCCATTTCGGCCTGATCGGCGGCGGCTTCGGCGTTCCGCTCGGCCGGCGTCTCAGCCGGCTGGCAGGCCGCCAGAGCAAGGGCTGCGGCGGGCATCAGGGCTGCGGTGGTCAGGGTGCGAAGTTTCATTTTGATCCATCCTTCGATCGTTGATCCGTCAAGGCTAGCCGGCGTCTCAACGACCGGCCATGGGCTCAGGACGGGGCTCGTGCAGTCTCCCGTCAAGGCATTGCTCAGTTGGTCGGCGCCGTGGCGCCGCTGGACGCCCCCGCGGGCGACAGCATCGCCCGCGCATCGTCCTGCTGCTGCCGGACCGACGGCGCGGGATCCACGCCCCCCGTCCGCTCGGGAGATTCGGTCGTCAGGACCTCGCCCTGCATGTCAGTAGTTGTCGTGGTGCTGGCCTCCGAACCCGCCATGCCGGCCGACCGGGTCTGACCGGAGCCGACCTCCAGGCCTGCGTCTGAGCCTGTGGCGGAAGCCTCGGCGTTCGTCGTGGCGCCCTCCTCGACGTCGGCGTAGCGACCGCTCTCGGCGCCTTCATTCTGGTTACACGCGACAAGCGCCACGCTAGAGGCGACGGCGGTCAGCAGGATGCGGGTCTTCATCTTGTCCTCGCGGTAGGGGCGTGAGGCCGGAAGGACCGATCACGCGCTGTTCACGGAAACGAGAACACGCGTGGAGAGACAGTGTTCCTCGACCCGCTGTCAGGCGTCGGCCGGCGCCGTGGTCAGGGTCTCTTCAAGCTCCGCGAAGGAGGGCTGGGCCGTCGACGGAATGTCGCCGCGTCCGATTTCCACCGAGATTTGGGCCGCGTTGCCATGCAGGTGGGCGACCAGAACGGACTGGATGATCTTGTAGAATGCGGCGTCGCCGTCGATGATCTCCTTCAGCCGCGCTGACATCGGCCCGACCAGGCCGTAGGCGAGAAACACTCCCAGAAAGGTGCCGACCAGGGCGCCCCCGATCATCCCGCCCAGCACTTCCGGCGGTTCGGTGATGGCGGCCATGGTCTTGATGACGCCCAGCACCGCGGCGACGATGCCCAGCGCCGGCAGGGCGTCGGCGGTGCTCTGCAATGCATGGGCCGGGGCCAGGGCCTCGTGGTGGTGCTTCTCCAGCTGTTTTTCCATGGCGTCCTCGATCTGGTGCGGATCCTCGAGGTTCATGGTCATCATCCGCAGGGTGTCGCAGATGAAGTCGATGGCGAAATGGTCCTTCATGATCTTCGGATACTTCTGGAAGATCGTGGATTCCGACGGCTTCTCGATATGGCTTTCCAGGGCGATGACGCCCTTGGACTTCATGGTCTTGGTCAGCTGGAACAGCAGGCTCAGCAGATCCTTGTAGTCCTGCTTCTTCCACTTGGCGCCGGCGAAGATCTTGCCCAGCCCGGCAGCCACGCCCTTCAGGGTCGAGGGAGCGTTGGCGATCAGCAGCGCCGCGATCGCCGCGCCCCCGATCATCATCATCTCATAGGGCAGGGACTTGAGGATGACCCCCATCTTGCCCCCGGCGATGGTGTAGCCGCCGAACACCATGGCGAACAGCACGATGATGCCGATGATCTGGAACATGGGGCGCGGGTCGTCCTTGGGCCGAGGGGGGCGACGGCACAGTGACCATTAATGCTTAAAGGGATGTTGCGCCTCATCGGGCTGCGGCGCGTGAAACCCAAATCAGCCGCTGCAAGCGCAGCGGCTGATCAGTCGAGGCACGATTAGCCTACCCGTGTAGTGCCACGGACGACGTCAGCTAACGCAAAGTGCTTAAGTCCCGGGATCGGGGCAAATCCAAACGCCAGCCTCGAAAAAGCATCCCGTGATGAGCAAGCAAACGATGTCCAGAGGCTGAGCCGAAGCCGGGGCGGGTGTTGTGACAATCGCCAAGGCAGCGAGCATGGCGGCTATAGCGGTTTCTTGATCATGGTTCTCCCCTTCAGGGAGGGGCGATCACACGGTAAAATCGAACAGTGATCGAATTACATAATCGTGTGTTGTGGTGTGAACTGCGGTTGTTTTGGTCTCATGTAGTATTTGTCGGTTGAGCTTGAGCCTCTAGCTTCTGGGGGCTGGCGTCGATTGGGAACCTTCGGTGTTCACGGGAGAATGTGGGTGGTTGTTTCGGTGCTTTCTCTCACGCTTGCGGCTGCCCTTTTGACGGCGTCGCCGCCCCAGGCCGAGCCCCTGCCTCAGGATGAGCCCACGGAGTTGGACGAGATCGTCGTGGTCGGCGAGCGCACGCGCCGGGCGGCGGAGAACTTCGTCCGTTCCGTGACCACGCCGGTCGCCGGGCGCAAGGCGGCGACGTGGCAGGGATCGGTCTGCGTCGGCGTGGTGGGCATGCAGCCCGAGGCGGCTCGGTTCATGGCCGACCGGGTGTCCGATTGGGCCCACAGCCTGGGCCTGGGGGTCCAGCGTCCGGGATGCCGTCCGAACATCCTCATCACCGCCACGGACGACGGCGACGCGACCGCGCGGGAAATGGTCGCCGAGCATCGCCGCGAGTTCCGTCTCGGCGTGGGGGGCACGGATCTAGGAGGCGCGGCGCTCAGGGCGTTCCAGTCGTCGGGGCGCCTGATCCGATGGTGGCACGTCAGCCTGCCCGTCAACGACGACACCGGCCGTCCGGTCGTGCGTCTGCCGGGACAGGAACCCATCGAATTGCCTGAATGGGCGTCGAATCCGCATCAATTCGGGCCTTATAGTCGCACCGTGCTCGGCTCGCGTCTCAGGGACACCACGCGCGACGACATGGTCCAGGTCCTCATCGTCATCGACGTCGCGGCGCTGGATCGCGCCAGCTTCGCCCAGGTGACCGACTATGTGGCGATGGTCGCCCTGGCCCAGATCGACCCGGACATGACGCCGGCCTACCCCTCGATCCTCAACCTGTTCGCCGATGATGGAATGCAGCAAGATACCCTGACGCGTTGGGACCGCGCCTATCTGGACGCCCTCTACAGCGCGCCGCAGATGAGCGCCTCCACCAGCGTCAATCTGACATCCATCGCCACGAGCATGGCGATCGCGCTCAGCCGCGACGGAGGCGAGGTGGAGTAGCTACAGCGCCCGGTCCAGCCGCTCGATCAGGTCCGCGTGGAACCGGCCGGCTCGTTCCAGGGTCGCGCCGTCGACCCAGTCGATCCTGTCCTCGGCCGAGTGGATGCGCTGGAAGACCAGCGGCATGTTCCCGGGGCCATAGCCGCCGCGATCGGGGCTGTTGAAGGCCAGCCACATCTGGTGGGCGCCGACATGGTCCTGCCAGCCGATCGACACCACCGGCGCTCCGGCCGCCGAGAAGGCGCGGTCGTCGCTGGGGGGATATTCCGGATAGGCGATGCATTCGATGGCGGCCTCAATGCACTGTTCGCGCAGGGCGCGGGTGACGAAGCCGGACTGATCGCCGTTGTTCAGCCCGTACATGATCGTGTCGCCCCAGGCCCCGACGTCGGCGTTGACCACCGCCGCGACCCGATCCAGCCCGTTGGCCTCGATCCACTTGCGCGCGCCGATCAGGCCCAGTTCCTCCTGATCGACCAGCAGGACCAGAACCCGGTGATTCAAGTCGCGGTCCTTCAGAATCTTGGCCGCCTCGATCAGCGACACCACGCTGGCGGCGTTGTCGACCAGCCCCTGCGACAGCGAACCGTCCTGAAGCACCGCCGCGTCATAGTGGGCGACCAGCAACAGGTCCCGCTCGCCCTCGCCCAGGGTCACCACGACATTGGATCCCTCCATCGCGCCGGTGCGTTCGGTCCCGCCCGCGAAGGTCTCGATCTCATAGGCCAGACCCGCCTCGCTCAGCTGGCGGGTCAGAACCTCCAGCCGGGCGGCGTTGGTGGGCTGGGCATAAGCCTGGACCCGGGCGACCAACTCAGAGCTCACCTCGGAGAAGGATTTGCCAGGCGCGGGGGGCTGCCCCAGCGCGACCTGGCCCAGGGCCGGGCCGCTCAGAGCCAGCGACAGAGCAAAGGCCGATCCAGCCCTAAGGATCAGACGACGCATCAGACGCGCTCCACGCAGAGAGCTACACCCATGCCGCCGCCGACGCAAAGGGTCGCCAGACCCTTCTTGGCGCCGCGCCGCTTCATCTCGTGCAGCAGGGTGGTCAGGATGCGGGCTCCGGAGGCGCCGATGGGATGGCCGATGGCGATAGCGCCACCGTTGACGTTCACCTTGTCCGGGTCGAGTCCGAGTTCCTTGACCACGCACAGCGACTGGGCTGCGAAGGCCTCGTTGGATTCGATCAGATCCAGGTCGGCGACGGTCCAGCCGGCCTTTTCCAACGCCTTTTTCGAGGCCGGGATTGGACCCGTGCCCATGATCGCCGGATCGACCCCGGCGTTGGCCCACGAGGCGATCCGCGCCAGAGGCTCCAACCCGCGTGATGTCGCTTCACCGGCTGCCATGAGAATAAGGGCCGCCGCCCCGTCGTTCAGGCCGGACGAATTGGCGGCCGTCACCGAGCCGTCCTTGGTAAAGGCGGGGCGCAGCTTCTCCATGGCGTCGAGGGTGGCGCCGTGGCGGATGTATTCGTCCTTGTCGACGACAGTGTCGCCCTTTCTGCCCGGAACGGTCACCGGCGCAATCTCGTCATCGAACCACCCGGCCTTCTGAGCTGCCTCCGCCCTGTTCTGGCTGGCGACGGCGAAGGCGTCCTGGGCCGCTCGGTCGATCGACCACTTCTCGGCGATGTTCTCGGCGGTCTGCCCCATGTGATAGCCGTTGAAGGCGTCCCAGAGCCCGTCCTTGATCATGGTGTCGACAAAGCCGAGG
>CAZITK010000023.1:0-15375 GCA_964542145.1 uncultured Brevundimonas sp. | reverse complement strand
GTTGAAGGCGTCCCAGAGCCCGTCCTTGATCATGGTGTCGACAAAGCCGAGGTCGCCCATCTTCTGGCCGGTGCGCAGCTGCTGGGCATGCGGCGCCTGGCTCATCGATTCCTGGCCGCCCGCGACCACGATGTCCGCGTCGCCGTTCACGATCTGCTGATAGCCCAGGGCCACTGCGCGCAGACCCGAGCCGCACAGCTGGTTCAGGCTCCATGCCGGAGTCTCCTTGGGGATGCCGGCCGCCATCGCCGCCTGGCGCGCCGGCCCCTGGCCTGCCCCGGCCTGAAGAACCTGGCCGAGGATCACTTCGTCGACGTCGGCAGGGTCCACGCTCGCCCGTTCCAGCGCGGCCCTGATCGCCACCTCGCCCAGCTTGGACGCGGATACTGACGACAGACCACCCATGAAGGAGCCCACGGGCGTGCGGGCGGCGGAAACGATCACGACATCAGGACGGGCCACGGTTAACTCCTCGGCAAACGGTCGTGGCCTTTTAGCCGCACCTCGCGCCCTCCGCCACGCCGTTCACGGCCTGCTCATGCTGTTCGCGCATCCTGGTAGGGAACCCAGAGGAAGCTCCGCTGTTGGAGTCCGGTATGCTGGTTGCTGTTAAAAGCCTGTTCGGACGGGTCTGCCAACCCGACGAGCTCGACATGGTCGAGCACTACGACTGCCGCTCCGAGCGGACGGCCGACCTCTTCGTGCACATCGTGGGCTTGATCCTCGCGGCGGTTGGCGGCGTAATCCTGGCGGCTCTTGCCGGCGCCTACGGCGGGCTTTCCACCGCCATGTCCACAGCAATCTACGCCTTGTGTCTAATGGCTATGTTGGCCTGTTCGACCATCTACAACGCCTCCAGACCCTGCGCCGCTCGGCCGATCCTGCGGCGTATGGACGAGGCGGCCATCTTCCTGATGATCGCCGGCTCCTACACGCCGTTCACGACGCTGAGGTTCGAGGGTTGGTGGTCGGCGGGTTTCACCCTGCTGGTCTGGACGCTCGCCATCGGCGGGGTGCTGGTCAAGATGGTGGCTCCGCGCGTATCCGACCGGTTCTGGAGCCTGGTGTATATCGGCTTCGGCTGGTTGGCGGTGGTGGCGCTCAAGCCCATGGTCGAGACTGTCCACCCGCTGGCGCTTGGTCTGCTGGTGTTGGGCGGACTGATCTATACGGCCGGGGTGTTCGTCTTCATCAGCCCGCAGATCAGATTCCGCCGCGCCATCTGGCACGGATTCGTGGTGGTGGGCGCGGGCGTTCACTGGTGCGCGGTGTTGGTCGGTGTCGTCCTTCCAACATGAGGCTAGGCACAGGCTTTGCGACGCGGGATAAGCGCTGCAAAGCACACAGACGAGAGTGACCGACGCGTGACCGACGCCCGCCCCGAGAAAGGCCGCACCGCCGACGACGCAGTGGTGATCAAGAAGTACGCCAATCGCCGACTATACAACACAGCGACCAGCACCTACGTCACCCTCGAAGATCTGGCCCAGATGGTGCGCGACGGTGTTGACTTCGTCGTCTTCGACGCCAAGTCCGACGAAGAGCTGACCCGGTCGGTTCTGACCCAGATCATCGTTGAGGAAGAGAGCAGAGGCGAGAGCTTGCTGCCCGTCCCGTTCCTGCGCCAGTTGATCGGCTTTTACGGCGGCCAGATGCAGGGCGTGCTGCCTGGCTATCTACAGCTTTCGATGGACAACTTCAGCAAGTCTCAAGATCAGTTTCGCGATCAGATGTCCAAGGCGTTGGGGGCGACCCCCGGCGGCGCGATGCTGGATGCCCAGATCAAGCAGAACATGGCCATGTTCCAGCAGGCCATGAAGGCGTTCAGCCCTTTGGGGTATGCCGGTGGCGGGGCCACGGTGAAACCGGCGGAGGCTTCGGGCGCGACCCAGCCGAACGCCGCCGACCCTCTGGATGAGATGCGCCGTCAGATGGAGGAGATGCGCGCCCAGATCGATCGACTGGCCGGCAGCGGCGCTGGGAAAAAATGACCCGTCCGGTCGATCCTGCCGGGCCGATAGGCGGCGCGCCCGCCGTGGGCGACAGCTCTGGCGAGCGGCGACGAGCTCAGCGCCGAACTCTGGATCGACGCGAATCCGAAATGCCCGGCACGTCGCTGGTCCCCGTTGGGCCCGTCGAGACCCGTTCGCACACGCCCCCGGCCGTCGAAACGGCCGCTTTCGCCGCCCAGGTCTTGGGCCAGACCGGCCAGAAGAAGGGCCTGAAAGGCGGCCCGCCCGTCCTCGACGCCGCCCGGGGCGCCTATCTCGGCGCGCAGTACACGGGGGCCGGGGACCGTCGACCCAAGCCCGGGAGAGGCAAGAAGACGGAAGTGTGAACTATCCCGCCGCGCGATAATCACCGTGTCCCCGGCGAAGGCCGGGGTCCAGAACGTCGGCGCCGGCCAAACGCGCAGAGGGCCTCACCTGAGGGCGCGACATCCTTCAATCTGGGCCCGGGCCTTCGGCGGGGACACGGTTGAAAAGTTTGGCCCGGCTCTTGCTGTCAACTCGGCATCCATCTGGAGCCGATCATGACCGCCCTTCTCGTCAAAGCCTTCGATATCGCCGTCGTGGCGCTTATCTTCACCGCCCTTGGGTGACGGTTCAGCGCCCGAAGTCCACGTCGCGACGCGCGGCCACGATGGTGACGATGAAGCCGGCCAGCACGTCGAGCAGCACCATGGTCATGATCAGGAAAAACACCGAGGTGGCGAAGCCGCGTAGCAGCAGAAATTCCACCAGGCAGACGACGAACAGGATCATCGACAGCGCGTGGTTGACGATGGCCACCCGATGGCTTGACGTCGACTTCAGAAGCTCGACGAACAGCAGAATCAGCGAGAAGAACAGCAGAACCTCGCCGATCCCCACTGTCCAATAGGCTCCAGAGGCCATCGGTATGGAGAATACCGGTTCGTTTAGCGCCGCCAGAGCCGCGCTGTCGCTGCGGCCCTCCACGCCCAGCAGGATGAACAGATTATAGACCAGGACCGGTATGGCCAGGAGCGGCGCCGCGACCAGCATGTCAGCTTCCCCCCGCGCCGGTGCGCCCGTGCCACCAGCGTCCTCTGGTTAACCCGCTTCGCACGGCTTCGCCAAGGCGATGGCCCAAGACCGAGAGCGTGATACATCTGTCGTGATGAACCGACCCGATCTGGACCTGTGGATCGCCGGATGGCGCGGGCCGCTCATGGCCGCGCTGCTGGCGGTGTTGGCTGGCCTGCCAGGCCTTGTGCTCGCCCCGGTCCTGGATCGCGAGGAGGCCCGGGTCGCGCAAGGGACCGCCCAGA
This sequence comes from uncultured Brevundimonas sp., assembly GCA_964542145.1. GTDB lineage: Bacteria > Pseudomonadota > Alphaproteobacteria > Caulobacterales > Caulobacteraceae > Brevundimonas. The sequence continues at coordinate 12,083 of CAZITK010000023.1, read as the reverse complement.
TGGTCGAATCAGGCGACCTCGTCGACGTTCGGTTTCAGGAGGATCGCCGGTTCCGGGAGCCGCCGGGCGCTCAATGGGCCCAGGCGCTTGCCGTAGTCATGACCGGCGGTCCCGAGACTCGCGACATCCGCCCGTATCGCCTGCCGTCGCTATTCGGCGCAGCCTTGGCCGCCGCCGCCTGCGCCTGGGCCGCCGCCGCCCTGTTCGGCGCCCGGGCCGGGTTCCTGGCCGGAGTGCTTCTCGCCTCCACCTTCCTGCTCAGTTCCGAGGCGGGGATCGCCAAGACCGACGCCCTTTTGTGCGGGCTGATCACGCTCGCCATGGCGGCGCTGGGCCAGATCTATGTCCGTCTGCGAGACGAGCGACGGTTGGGGCGCCCTCTGAAACTGACCTTCTGGCTGGCCGGTTCTGCGTCGGTGCTGGTCGGCGGCCTGAGCGGGCCATTCCTCATCGGGCTGACCCTGCTCACCCTGTGCGTGGCGGATCGCAAGTGGAGCTGGCTTGCCCGGTTGGGTTGGGGCTGGGGGCTGCCGCTCGCCGCCCTCATCATCGGGCCGTGGGCCATCGCCGTGACCATCAGCACCGACGGCGGCTTCTGGCGCGGCTTCGTCCAGGAGAACCCCCTGGTCGCAGCGCTGCAGGGCCGGGAATCCTGGGGCCTGCCCGGCGCTTATCTCCTGGCCGCGCCGCTGATGCTGTTTCCGGTTATCCTGATCCTGCCGGCTGCCTTGGTCACGGCCTGGACCCGACGCGACGAGCCGCCGATCCGTTTCGCTGCGGCCTGGCTGATCCCCGCCTGGATTGTGCTGGAGCTTGCACCGGGCGCCCAGTGGCACACGGTCCTGCCGCTATTCGGCGCCATTGCCTGGCTAGCGGCGGCCGCCCTGCAGAGGCCGCTCAACCGCACCGCCTATCTGGCCGGAACCGCTCTGGCCGTGGTCGGCGGCCTGTTCGTCATGATCGCCACCCTTTACGCCTTGTCCGAGTTCGGCGGCGAGGGGGCCCATGCCTGGGCCACGCCCACCATCGGCCTGACTCTGGCGGCGGCCGGCATCGGCGGCTTTCTCATGTTCCACCGCCTGCCGTTGCTGGCGGTCGCCGCCTCGATCGTGCTGGGCATGGTGGCGCATGGGAGCCTGGCGGGAGTGGCGCGCAATCTTGAGCCCTTGTGGATATCCAACCGCATCGCTGACGGCCTGCTCGACGCCGGCGCCCACCCAGTCGCGGGCCGCCTGCAGGGGCCCGTGGCTGTCACCGGTTACGCCCAGCCAAGCGTCGTCTTTCTTCTGGGCTCCGAGACCGAACTGACCGATGGAGGGGGAGCGGCCCGCGCTATCGCACAGAACCGTCCGGCCGCGGTCGAACAGGCCGACGAGGCCGCCTTCCGCGCAGCCCTGTCGGCGCTCGGCGAATCGCCAGTGACCATCGGGGAGGTCAAAGGCATCAATTACTCCAACGGAGACCGCGTGAACCTGACCCTTTATCGTCCCGAAGGACCCGGCGCCGTCCCGCCGGAGCCGGGTCCTTGAGCCGCGCCGTTCAAATCGTGGAGGTCGGTCCGCGCGACGGGCTGCAGAACGAGAAGGCGATTCTCGACCCAGCCGAGCGCGTGGAGTTCATCGCCCGGCTGGAGGCCGCCGGCGCGCGGAGGATCGAGGCGGCGTCCTTCGTCCATCCGAGGTACGTGCCCCAGATGGCCGCCGCCGAGGAGGTCATGGCCGCCCTGCCGCCTGCGCCGGATCGGCGTCGCATCGGCCTGGTGCTGAATGCACGAGGCCATGAACGGGCTTTGGCCGCCAACGTCGATGAAGTGAATGTCTCGGTTTCGGCCACCGAAGGCTTCGGTCTGAAGAACCAGGGCCTCGGCCTGGCCGCCCAGGCCGAGATGGTCGAAGGCGTCGTCGCCCGCAATGCCGAGGCGGCCAATCCACCCACTCTGTCGGTCACCCTGTCCTGCTGCTGGGGGTGTCCGTTCGACGGTGACGTGAATCCCGAGGCGGTGGTCGGCGTCGTTCGTCGCCTGGCCGCCCTGGGCGTGGCCGAGATCGGCCTGGCCGACACCATCGGCGCCGGGGATCCCTGGCGCGTGCGGACGCTTGTCGAGCGTGCGCGGGAAGCCGCGCCCGGCGCCGTCCTGCGCCTGCATTTCCATGACACCCGCGCCACGGGACTCGCCAATGCCGCCGCCGGCGTCGAGGCCGGGGTCGACGTTTTGGACGCGAGCTGCGGCGGCATCGGCGGCTGCCCCTTCGCGCCAGGCGCCACGGGCAATATCGCCACCGAGGATCTGGTCTATATGCTGGAACGCGGCGGCTTCTCGACCGGCTACGATCTCGACGCCCTGATCGAGACCGCCCACTGGATCGGCGAGCGCCTCGGCCGCCCGGCGCCCTCCAGTCTCAGCCGAGCGGGGGCGTTTCCGCTAGGGTGACCGCCGCCGGTGTTGACTAGCCCTGCCTCGGGGTCGACAACCCCAGCCTGACCTTTCGCGGTCCCGTCGCTCCGGCGTCGGGGCCGCAATCACTTTCGCCAGGGGAGTTCGCCGTGTCGCACATCATGGGTGTCTATAATCGCGCGCCGGTCGAGGTGGAGCGCGGCGAGGGCTCCCGGCTTTATGCAACGGACGGCAAGGTCTATCTGGACTGCGTGGCCGGCATCGCCACCAATTCGCTCGGCCACGCTCACCCCCGCCTGGTGGAGGCCCTGAAGGCCCAGGCCCACAAGATCTGGCACGTCTCCAACATCTTCAAGATTCCCGGCCAGGAAGAGCTTGCCGATCGGCTGTGCGGTGACTCCTTTGCGGATGTGGTCTTCTTCACAAACTCGGGGTCCGAGGCCGTGGAGTGTGCGCTGAAGACGGCGCGGAAATATCATTCAGCCAATGGAAACCCTGAGCGGATCGTCATCTATGGCTTCGACGGCTCGTTCCACGGGCGCACCTACGCCGCCATCAACGCGGCGGGAAACCCCGGTTATGTCGAAGGCTTCGGCCCCCGCCTGCCGGGCTACACCCAGCTGACCTGGGGCGACCGCGAGGCGCTGGAGGCCGCTTTCAGGGCTCCTGACACCGCCGCAGTCATCCTCGAGCCGGTGCAGGGCGAGGGCGGGGCGCGCGCCATCCCCGAGGAAGACCTGCGCTGGCTGCGCCAGATGGCAGACGACAACGGCGTCTTGATCATCTTCGACGAGGTCCAGTGCGGCATGGGACGCACGGGCAAGCTCTGGGCGCATGAATGGGCCGGCATGGCCCCCGACATCATGGCCGTGGCCAAGGCCCTGGGCGGCGGCTTCCCGGTCGGCGCCTGCCTCGCGACGAAGGAAGCGGCCAAGGGCATGACCGTGGGCGTCCACGGCTCCACCTTCGGCGGCAATCCGCTGGCCATGGCCGTGGGCCTCGCCGCCTATGACGAGATTTCGAAGCCCGAGACCCTGGCCAACGTCAACGAGGTCGCCGGCTATCTGAAGCAGCAGCTGAACGGCCTGAAGGACCGCCACCCCGACATCATCGAGGAGGTTCGCGGCAAGGGCCTTTTGATCGGCGTCAAGCTGAAGCCCAACAATCGGGAGTTCATGGCCTGGGCGCGTGACGAGGGTCTCTTGATCGCCGGCGGCGGCGACAACTGCGTGCGCCTGCTCCCGCCTTTGAACCTCACCCTGGACGAGGCCCGCGAAGCCATCGAAAAATTCGACGCCACCTGCGCCGCCGCCCGCGGCAAGATGGTGGCTTAAGGACGGGAGGTTGATGCAGAGGCTTGGGGCGATTGCGATCGGTGCGATTTGCCTTGGCCTTGCGGGCTGCGCGACGGGCTCTGGATTGCCTGTGAGCGCATCTGAGAATGTTAGAATTGAGGGCTATCTTGCCGATGGGGTTGGGCTGCGGCTGTACGCTACAGCCGCAGCACGGGACGCGCGAAACGGGTCCGACTGCATTCAAGTCTTGAGGCCGCTCCCTTTGCAGGTTGTCCCGGCTCCTCGGGGACGCGTGCGTGTGTCCGGCCGGCTCAGTGTATTTGATAACATCTTCGATCTGGCCAAGCTCAATATCGGCGTGGATCACGCGACACACGAGCTTTGCGAGTCGCGCTATTTGATTCTGGATGAGGCTGACGGCCTTCTGGAGCTTGAATGATGGTCAGGCACTTCCTCGACATCCATCGTCTGACGCCGGAACAGCTGCGCGCCATCCTGGATGACGCCCATGCCCGTAAGACCGCCCGCAAGGGCTGGCCCCAGGGACGGCCCGACGCCGACGCCCCGGCCAGGGACCGGGTGCTGGCCATGGTGTTCGAGAAGAACTCCACCCGCACTCGCTTCTCCTTCGATGCGGCGATCCGCCAACTCGGCGGATCATCGATCATCGCCACGGCATCGGACATGCAGCTGGGCCGGGGCGAGCCGGTGGAGGACACCGCGCGGGTGCTGTCGCGCATGGTCGACGCGGTGATGATCCGCGCCAACCGGCACGAGGATGTCGAGAACTTCGCCCGCGTCTCGACCGTGCCGGTGATCAACGGCCTGACCGACCGCTCCCACCCCTGCCAGATCCTGGCCGACATCCTGACCATCGAGGAGCATCGCGGCCCGGTGCGGGGCCAGAAGATCGCCTGGGTCGGCGACGGCAACAATGTCTGCGCCAGCTTCATCCACGCCGCGCCGCTGCTGGGTTTCTCGCTCTCGATCGCCTGTCCGTCCGACTACCACCCCGACCTGCGCGATCTGGCCAAAGGCGGCCCGGCCGTGACCCTGACCGCTAGTCCCGACGAAGCCGTGGCCGAGGCCGATGTGGTCGTCACCGACACCTGGGTCTCGATGGGCGACGCCGATTATGACGCCCGCCTGGACGCCTTCGAGCCCTATGGCGTGGATGAGGCCCTGATGGAGCGCGCCCGGCCGGACGCCCACTTCCTACATTGCCTGCCCGCTCATCGAGGCGAGGAGGTGGCCGACGGGGTGATCGACGGCCCGCGCTCTCTCGTCTGGGACGAGGCCGAAAACCGTATTCATGCCCAGAAATCCGTCCTGGCATGGTGCTTCGGGGCATTTTGAAATCGCTCCCGTCTCCCCGGCGAAGTCCGGGGCCCGGAGAGCTCATGAGAAATATTTATTGAGGCCTGCGCCCGTGGCCTTGGGCCCCGGCCCTCGCCGGGGAGGCGGAGGCAGGGGGTAAGCCTATGAAACTGTTTAATGTTCGACCTGGACCTTAAGGCCGTGCTAAGGTTCCTGAACAAGGGCCGCGCCCGCGTCGGCTGACGCGTGCGGCGCATGGCGCCCGCCGACCGAACAAGGAGAGCTCCCATGGCCGAAGAAGGCTTTATCCAGATGTATGTGCGCGATTTCACCGCCATGGCCACGCGCATGGAGGCGGGCGCCGACGTCGAGGAACAGGTGACGCGCCGCGTGAAGGAACTGCGCGCCCACGCCGACATTATGGACGCCCGCAAGTCTCCCGGCCACCGCCTCGCTGTTATCGATCGGCTCACCCATGAAGGCGAGCGTATCCACGTCCGCCAGGGCCGCATCGGGCCGGAGGACAACGAACAGCTGGAACGCCGCCGCGCTTTTCTGATGCACGTCGCCGAGATGCTGGCGGACGAGGAGGATATGCGCGCTGACGCTGCCTGACCGCCGGACCACCGCCTGATCCCGCCCGGCGCCACCTCCCGGCGCTCCAGGCGTTGGCTAGCGGATGAGCACGTCGCCCTCCGCGCCTTCCCGCTGGGACGGTCACCTTGCCGCCCGCGCACACGGCTTGGGTAAATGGGTGCTGATAAACGATCCGGTTACACGCGGCTTTCGCCGGCCGGGTCGGCCGGAAAAGACCGCGATGGGCATCGTCGCGGTCCTGACTTTGACTGTCGTCCTATTCCTCGCTTTGTTTGACTGGAACTGGCTGAGAGGGCCGATCGGGCGCTGGGCCTCGGCCGAGTACGACCGCGACATCGTCCTGGCCGGCGATCTGGATGTCCGCCCGTTCAGCTGGACGCCCAGCGTCAGCATCGAAGGGCTCCGCGTTGGAGGCCCCGCCTGGGCGCGGGAAAAGGACACATTGCGGGTCGGCCGCATCGAAGCCTCGGTGCGGCTGAGAAAACTGTTCGCCGGCCAGCTGGAGGTGCCGGATCTGATGCTCACCCGTCCCGAGGCGGTGCTGATCGTCGATCAGCAAGGTCGCCAGAGTTGGGCCCTCAATCCAAATCGGAAGGATGATTCCGGCCAGAACCTGCCGGCCATCCAGCGGCTGACTATCACCGACGGACGGCTCATCTTCGACGAACAGCGCCGTGGCATGACACTCAATGCCCGATTGGACGCGCGCGAAGCGGCCGAAGGCTCCGAGAGCGAGGACGAACCCGGAGGATTCCGTCTGACCGGCGACGGGGCGCTGAACGGCGAGCCGCTGGAATTGCGGATCGAGGGCGCGCCTTTCGTCAACATTCGCCGCGACCGGCCTTACGCCTTCAACGCCGAGCTGTCGGGCGCCGGAACGACCGTGAGCGCTGACGGGCGGGTGACGCGGCCGTTCGACCTAAGACGGTTCACGGCCGACCTGACGCTGGAAGGGCGCGACCTCAACGACCTGTATCTGATCACCGGCATTGCCGCGCCCAACACCCCTCCCTATCGGCTGGCGGGCAAACTGGAGCGAAACCGCAGCCGCTGGACCTTCAACGATTTCGCCGGGCGGGTGGGATCGTCCGACCTCGGTGGCGACGTGGCGGTGGACCGGGTCGAGGGTCGGCTGTTCGTGGAGGCCGACCTGGCCTCACGCTCCCTGGACATTGATGACCTGGCGGCGGTGCTGGGCGCCAAGCCCGAGGTAACGCCGTCGGGCACGGTGGCGACATCCGGATCGCCAACGCGGCTGTTGCCGGACGCCCCCCTGCAGGTCGAGCGACTCCGCCAGATGGACGGGCGCCTCAGCTACGCGGCCGCCAGCGTCAAGCGGAACAACTTCGAGATTCGCCAGGTGGAGCTCGGCGCCGCGCTCAAGGACAGTGTCCTCAACCTCGACCCGGTGGCCTTCGACTTCAGCCGCGGCGCGCTCCGAGGAAAGGCGCGGATCAACGCCGCCCGAGACATGCCCTACACTCATGTCGATTTCCGCCTGGCCGGATATCCGCTGGAATCGATCATCCCCGCCCGTAACGGCGCTCCGACCGTGACCGGTGTTGCGCTCGGGCGCGCCCGGCTGGAAGGACCGGGCGCCTCGGTCCATGAGCTGGCCGCCAATGCGCGGGGGAACATCAGCCTGGTGGTGCCTCAGGGACGGATACGCCGCGCCTTCGCCGAGCTGCTGGGCATCAATGTCGGGGCCGGGCTGCTGCGCCTGCTCGGCGGTGACATCTCGACCACGCCGATCCGCTGCGGCGTCGCGGATTTCCTAGTGCGCGACGGCGTGGCCACCGCCCAGACCCTGGTGATCGACACCGAGGTGGTTCTGACCCGGGGCGCCGGGACCATCGACCTGGAGAGCGAGACCCTGAACCTGCGCCTGGACGGCGAGACCAAACAGCCGCGCCTGCTGCGGGTCTGGGCCCCGATCACTGTGCAGGGCTCCCTGGTGTCGCCCCGTCTCGGCGTCGATACCGCCGCCATCGCCGGCCAGGGAGGTCTTGCGGGCGCGCTGGGGGCGCTGGTCAATCCGCTGGTCGCCCTGCTGCCGTTCGTCGATCCCGGCCTAGCCGAGGACGCCGACTGCGGCGCCCTGATCGCCTCGGCTCGGTGACGCAGTCGGGTCGTGGCGTCGCCGGACCTGACCGTTTGTCGCACGCCGCAAGGGAACAGGAGCGACTCTCCCTGGTTTTCATCTGTCATGAGCGAGACGAAGAAAAGCGCCATCACCCAGCCTCTGACCCCGCAGGAAACAACAGACGGTCTGGTGCGGGTGGTCGATCCGCCCGAGGTCGCCATGGAACTGACGGCCGATGCCGCCGAGATTAGCGGTCTTCGGCTGCTTGAGGAATCCGACAAGGCGCGGCGCAGATTGGCTCCGCCGGAGCGCACGCGCTCCTAGCGGTCGATGAACGCCCCTCGAAAACGTCACACACCTCCGCTAGAGGAGGCCATGACAGAACATATGGCCCCCGAGGCGGCGATCGACCGCCTGCAAGACCTTTACGATCAATCCGTTTTCAGCCTGCGCCAGGCGGTCAGGACATTCCTGGAAACCGGCGAGCGCGTGGATGCCGAGGCCCGGGCGAACGGACTGTTCGCCTACCCGAAACTGACCGTCAGCTGGTTCGGCGAGCGCCCCCGGAATCTGGAGACCCGCGCCTATGCCCGCATGTCGCGGCCCGGCGTCTACTCGACTACCGTCACCCGGCCGGATCTCTACCGTCCCTATTTAATCGAACAGTTGACCCTGCTGGCACAGGACTACGGCGCGACCTTCAAGGTCGAGCCCTCGGATCAAGAGATCCCCTTCCCCTATGTGCTGGACGGCTCGGACGTGGCGCTGGACGCCACCATGACCGCGGCCATCGCCCGCTGGTTTCCGACCACGGATCTGGCTCACATCGGCGATGAGATCTCGGATGGCCTGTTCGATCTGACCGAGGACTTTCCCCTGTCGCAGTTCGACGGCCTCAGGACCGACTTCTCCCTGGCGCGGCTGCGCCATTACACCGGGACGCCGGTGGAGGACGTCCAGTCGTGGATCCTGTTCACCAACTACCACCGCTACGTCGACGAGTTCGTGCGTTGGGCCTGCGCCCAACTGGCTGATCCCGACAGCCCCTATGAGATGCTGAGCTGCGCCGGCGCGGTGATCGTGACACGCGACAATCCCGATCCGGACCTGGCCATCTCCGACACAGCCTGGCGACGGCACCAGATGCCTGCTTATCACCTGACTGCGCCCGGCGCGAACGGGGTGACCCTGGTCAACATCGGGGTGGGACCGTCCAACGCCAAGACCATCTGCGACCACTTGGCCGTGACCCGCCCGCACGCCTGGATGATGATCGGCCACTGCGGCGGGCTGAGACCCTCACAGACCATCGGGGATTATGTCCTTGCTCACGCCTATCTGCGCGATGATCATGTGCTGGACGCCGTTTTGCCCCCAGACATCCCGATCCCCTCGATCGCCGAGGTGCAGCGGGCACTCTACGACGCTTCCAAACAGGTGTCGGGCGCGCCCGGAGAGGAGGTCAAGCGCCGGCTCCGAACCGGTACGGTGGTCACCACCGACGATCGGAACTGGGAGCTGCGCTATACGAAGTCCGCCCTGCGCTTCAATCAGACCCGAGCCGTGGCCATCGACATGGAATCGGCCACCATCGCCGCCCAAGGCTACCGGTTCCGAGTGCCTTATGGCACGCTGCTGTGCGTATCGGACAAGCCGCTGCACGGCGAGATCAAGCTGCCGGGGCAGGCCAATCGCTTTTACGAGGGCTCGATCTCCGAGCACCTGTCGATCGGCATCCGAGCGCTGGACCTGCTGAAGGAGGAGGGGGCGGGCCTGCATTCGCGCAAGCTGCGCGCCTTCGACGAGCCGCCTTTCCGCTGATCCCGTGGCTCCATCAACAGACGTAGCGCTCGTACTCCTCCTGGAAACGATCTGTTAGACGGTCCTGGCGGTCGGCCTTCTCCTTGAGCTTGAGGAACCAACTGGATTCCTCTTCATACATGTGGGTCAGCACAGCCCCCTCGATGTGCTCCAGCTTGTCCTTCCACTCTGGCGTGGTTGGAGGGATGGTCTCCAGCTCGGCCATCTGCATCTTGGCTGTCGTCTGTTCGGTGTAGGCATGACCCGCGTGAATCTTTTCGCCGGCCTGGGCGAGAGCGGGATAAAGCACCAGTTCCTCGGCCAGTGAATGACCGTTCAGGACCAGGGCCAATTGCTTCATGGCGGCCACGCGCTCCTCCGCCGCGTTTGCGATCTTGCAGGCCTGGAAGGCCTGGCGGATATGCTCGTGATGGTCCAGGGCCATGGAAAGCCAGTCCCCCTCAGACGCCTGGGCGCGCGCATTGGCGGTCGCTTCTGCGCGTTTGTCTGCGTTGGGCTGGGGGGTAACGGCCGCCAGGGCCTTATCGATGATGGACATGAGGCTCTCCGTGGGGGTCCCCCGGTGAACCGACGAGCCGGCGGAGTGTTCCGCGAGCCGGGTGCGGCGGACCACGCAAAAAAGACCCGGCGCTGGGTGCGCCGGGTTGAGAGGTCGTGATGGTGGGTGTCCTCGAAGAAGACAGCGTCTGACTGCCTGACTATGGTTAATCGATTATGAAATGGCGCGAGGCTTTGAACGGAAAAGGGGCACGGGAAGTCGTCGCTGTTTCGCGCGCCGACGATCCGCGCGTCGCGGATTATCTCGATATTCGCGAGCGAGATCTGGTTGGACGGCGTGGCCGTCTCGTCATCGAGGGGAAGGTGGTTCTCGAGGCCTTGGTATCGGCCGCATCGAGGGCTCGCGCCGTGTCGGTCCTTATCGCAGAACATCGCATCGAGACGCTTTGGCCTATGTTGCAACGCCTGCCCAGCGATGTCCCGATTCTCGCCGCCGGTCAGTCGGTAATGGACGCCGTGGTTGGTTTTCCGATCCACCGCGGAATCCTGGCGATCGCGGAAAAGCCCCCATCTCCCACACTGAGCGAGGTGTTCGCCGACGTCACGGACCAGGCCCTGATCCTCGTGGCGTCGCAGGTGTCGAACCACGACAATCTGGGCGGCTTGTTACGCAATGCGGCCGCCTTCGGGGCATATGCCGTCATGTTGGACGATGGCTGTTCGGATCCCTATTATCGCAAGGCCATCAGGGTCTCCGTCGGCGCCGCCCTTCGCCTGCCGATCGTGCTGGGCCACCCGATTGAGGCGTTACTGGACGCGCTGGATGACGCCGGTTTCGAAACCCTGGCGTTAACACCGTCCGGCCGGGATTCGGTCGCCGAACTCCGCCCCGGCGGCCGTCGCGCACTTCTCGTAGGGGCTGAGGGTCCGGGCTTGTCAGCCGCGGTTATGGCCCGGCGCCGGACGGTCGCCATCCCGATGCAGGCGGGCTTTGACAGCTTGAACGTCGCCACCGCCGCCGCCGTGGCCCTGAGCCGGCTTTCCCCAGGTTAGGCCGGTCGATTGGCCACGAGGTCGTCCACCACAAAAGGCTCGGCCAGGGTCGAGGTGTCCCCCAGCGATCCCAGGTCGTTTTCCGCGATCTTTCTCAAGATCCGGCGCATGATCTTGCCCGACCGGGTCTTGGGCAGACCGGGCGCCCATTGGATAACGTCCGGCGCCGCGATGGGGCCGATCTCCCTCCTCACATGGACGACCAACGCCTTTCGCAGTTCCTCGCTCGCCTCGACCCCTTGGTTCAGGGTGACATAGGCGTAGATCCCCTGGCCCTTGATGTCGTGCGGAAAGCCGACCACCGCAGCTTCGGCCACGTCGCGGTGCGAAACAAGGGCGCTTTCGACCTCGGCGGTGCCCATCCTGTGGCCCGAAACATTTATGACGTCGTCCACCCGGCCGGTGATCCAGTAGTAGCCATCCTCATCACGCCGGCAGCCGTCCCCCGTGAAATACCTGCCGGGATAGGTCGAAAAATAGGTGTCGAAGAAGCGCTGGTCGTCACCATAGACGGTCCGCATCTGGCCCGGCCAGCTATCGATAATACACAGACTGCCCTCGGCCGCACCCTCCAGTGGTCGGCCCTCGGCGTCCACGATCTCAAGCTCCACGCCGGGCAGGGGTTTGGCGGCCGAGCCGGGTTTCAGGTCCGTCGCGCCGGGCAGGGGGGCGATCAGGGCTCCCCCCGTCTCGGTCTGCCACCAGGTGTCCACGATGGGCAACCGGCCCTCGCCCACCACCTCGTGGTACCAGCGCCAGGCTTGTGGATTGATCGGCTCGCCGACTGTGCCGAGCAGGCGCAGGGATTGTCGGCTGGCGGCCTTCACCGGCGCCTCGCCTTCGCGCATCAGGGCGCGCAGTGCGGTGGGTGCGGTGTAGAAAATCTCCACTCGGTGCTTGTCCACGACCTCCCAGAATCGGCTGACGCCTGGATAGTTCGGCACACCCTCGAACATCAGGGTGGTGGCTGCATTGGCCAGGGGGCCGTAGACCACATAGGTGTGGCCGGTGACCCAGCCCACGT
>CAZITK010000022.1:0-15431 GCA_964542145.1 uncultured Brevundimonas sp. | reverse complement strand
GGCCGCTCAGCTATTACCCTCTGTCGATCTGGCCCTGGCAGGAGGCGGTCAAGGCCGTGTTCCAGGACCGGGTGGACGTGGTCTCGACTTACGACCGGGTGGTGCGTTCGCCGTCCATGGAGATGGCGCTGCCCAGCGTGGTGTCGCTGAAATCCTATATCGATCAGGATCGGCCGCCAGCCTTCACCCGCTTCAACGTTTTCTTGCGCGACGGCTTCGCCTGCCAGTACTGCGGTTCGGGCCAGGACCTGACGTTCGATCATGTGTTGCCGCGTTCGAAGGGCGGTCGGACCAGCTGGGAAAACATTGTCGCGGCCTGCGCGCCCTGCAATCTCAGAAAGGGCGGCCGCACCCCGCACGAGGCCGCGATGCCGGTCCGCCGCAGTCCCCATCGACCCAACAGCTGGCAGCTTCAGCAAGCTGGCCGTCGCTTCCCACCCCATCACCTGCACAAGAGCTGGATGGACTACTTGTATTGGGACGTGGAACTGCTTCCCTGACGGGTCGCCTGCGGCCAATGGGTCACGCAGATGCGTCAATCCAGCCGCGCCGCTTGCGCCCGCCGCGCCGCTTCGTAAGGTGCGCGCCTTTCCTTCAACCGACAGCGGCGAACATGAGCGACATCCGCACCGTGGGCATCGTGGGCGCCGGGCAAATGGGCGTGGGCATCGCCCATGTAATCGCCGTTGGCGGCTGCGAGGTGCGGCTGGTCGATGTCGACGAGGCGCGGGTTGAGCACGCCCTCAAGGCTGTGGAGCGAAGCCTGGATCGTCATGTGCAAAAGGGCGGGCTGAGCGACGCGGATCGCCGGTCGGCACGGGGCCGCATTTCCCGGTCCACTCTGGCCGATGCGGCGACCTCGGACCTGGTCATCGAGGCGGCGACCGAGGACGAGGGGGTCAAGAAGGCCATTTTCGGCACGCTGACGCCGTTGCTGGGCGCCCACACCCTTTTGGCGTCAAATACCTCCTCAATCTCCATCACCCGGCTGGCGTCCTCCACGGATCGACCCGAGCGCTTCGTCGGGCTGCACTTCATGAAGCCGGCGCCAGCCATGCAGTTGATCGAGATCGTGCGCGGCATCGCCACGTCCGGCGAGACCTACGAGCGGGCCACGGCCTTCGCCCGGTCACTGGGCAAGACCACCACTGACGCCGAGGACTTCCCCGCATTCATCGTCAATCGCGTGCTGGTGCCGATGATCAACGAAGCGGTCTATACGTTGTATGAGGGCGTGGGGACGGTGCGCTCTATCGACGCCGCGCTCAAGCTGGGGGCCAACCATCCCATGGGGCCTCTAGAACTGGCCGACTTCATGGGATTGGACGTGGTGCTGGCGATCATGAACGTCCTGTACGACGGCCTGGCGGACTCCAAATACCGGCCATGCCCGCTGCTGGTCAAATACGTCGAGGCCGGCTGGCTGGGGCGCAAATCCGGGCGGGGATTCTATGACTATTCCGGCGACACGCCGGTTCCGACGCGATGAGCGCGTCGCAAGCCGTCCACCGCCTGGCTAAGGGACAACTGCCGGGCCGCTCGCCCGTGATGTGGCGGCGCAACCGTTCCATGGCCGTGCCGATCGCCTGCCTGGCCGGGGCGCTGTGGCCGCCGCTGTTCGTCAGCCTGACGGTGTTGCCGCCGACGCGATGGATTCCGCATGAGGGCGGGGTGGACTGGCGCATCCTGGCCATCGTCCTGGCCTTGGTCGCCGTGCCGGCGGGAGTGCGGCTGATCGGGCGGGAGCAGGACAGAAAGGGCAGGCCATCGACCCGGCTCGGGGTGATTTGGCGGTTCCTGCTGTATGGCGGCCTGCTGGCGGCGACAGTCCAGCTCATTGTGGCGGTGGTGATGATCGTGCTGAACGCCATCGGCGCCCAAAGCCTCGGCAATGCTTTGGGGGCGATCGAGACGACGATCCTGATCTACGGCGTGGCGGGCCTTCCGTTCGCCCTGATGGTCGGGATCAGCCACGCCCTTTGGGCCGGGTTGTGCATCGCCTTCATCGCCTTCGAGAAGCGGCCGCCGGCGGTGCGGCCGCGCGTGGGGGTGCTGGGCGATCGGACTTAATGACGGCGATGTAATCCTTTGACGGTTGCGGCGCTACGGGCCGCGATTAAGCTTTGCGTCGCTAGGTCTTAGGGGGACTGCGTCATGTCATTGTCGAGCGAGGCGGGAACCGCCACGGCCGTTGGGCCGATTCAGGCCAAGGACCGCATCTTCAGTCTCGACATGCTTCGCGGCTTCGCCGTCCTGGGCATCCTGGCGGTGAACGCCATCGCCTTTACCTGGCCGCTCGAGGTGATCATGTCCCAACAACCACCGCCGGTGGACATGACCCGCGCAGACTGGGTCGGCTGGTGGGCGACAGACGTCTTCTTCGCCGACAAGATGCGCACGCTGTTCACCCTCCTGTTCGGCGTGTCGATCTTCCTGGTGGGCGGCGAGACCCGGGACCGGGATCGCGGACCGGTCCTGACCCGCCGCCTGCTGTGGCTCGGCGTGTTCGGCCTGATCCATGGCCTGGTCTGGTCTGGCGATATCTTGCTGCACTACGCTTATTGCGGCCTGATCTTCATGCTGTGCCGGTCGTGGTCGCCGCGCCGTCTGCTCTGGTGGGGCGGGGGGATCACGGCGCTGTGGGGCGTGATCGCCACCCTGGGCTACTGGGTGATGGCGAATCTGCCGCCCGACGTCATGGAGCAGGCCATGGCCGGTCAGCCGACCCTGGACCCCCAGACCATCGCGGCCGCGATCGAGGCTTTCCGCACCGGTTGGTTCGGCTGGTTCATCGAAAACCTTAAGGACTGGGCCCTATTCCAACTGATGGTCAGTCCGTTCCTGATCCCCGTGACCGTGCCGCTGATGATGCTCGGCCTGGGGCTTTACAAGATCGGATTTTATTCCGGAAAAGCGCCGAGGGCTCTGTATCTCGGCCTGCTGATAACTGGGGGACTGAATCTCGCGGCTTTCGCCATTCTGGGTTGGCAGGACGTGATGGCCGGCCCGGATTCCGATCCAACCAACGGCATGGCGGCGGCCATGGGCGGTCTCGCGCCTCTGATCAGCCTATTCTACGCCACGGTGTTGATCCTCTTGGCGCGGTATGGTCTCAGACCGATCTTGAGCGTGCTGGCCCCGGTCGGGCGGATGGCCTTTACCAACTACCTGACCCAGACCCTGATCATGGCCAGCCTCTACTACCTGCCTTTCGGTCCGTTCTGGTACGGCCAGCAGGGACCGGCGACCATCTGGATGACGGTCGGCGCGATCTGGGTGGTGCAGATCATCTGGTCGCCGATCTGGCTATCGCGCTTTACCATGGGGCCCTTCGAATGGCTCTGGCGGCGGCTGACCTACCAAGGGCCGTTGCCGCTCCGGCGAGCGTCCGCGCCCGCCGCCGCCTGACGGATCGGCTTGTGGCGGCGACGGCGATCCCCTAGGTCCGCGGCATGACCAACAGCGCCTCTTCTCGCCCCGAAGCCCGTGCCCCACGAGGCTTCACCGATCGGCGCGGCCGTGACCTGATCGGCGAGCGGCGCATCATCGCGGCGGTGGCCCCAGTCTATGAGCGCTGGGGCTTCGAGCCGCTGGAGACGCCCGCCTTGGAGTACGCCGACGCCCTGGGCAAGTTTCTACCAGATGCGGACCGGCCCAACGCCGGGGTCTTCGCGCTCCAGGACGACGACGACCAGTGGATGGCGCTGCGCTATGACCTCACCGCGCCGCTGGCTCGCTACGCAGCACAGGCCTGGGAAGGCTTGCCCAAGCCGTTCCGCCGCTATGCCTATGGTCCGGTCTGGCGAAATGAGAAGCCCGGCCCTGGCCGGTTCCGGGAGTTCGTTCAGTGCGACGCCGACACGGTCGGTTCAGACCGGCCCGAGGCCGACGCCGAGATCATCGCCATGGCGGCCGAAGGGCTGATCGCTGCGGGTCTCAAGCCCGGCCAGTCGGTGATCCGCGTTTCCAGCCGACGGATGGTCAACGGCGTGCTTGAAGCGGCCGGGGTGGCGGATCCCGGCCAGACCCTTGCGGTGCTGCGCGCCGTCGACAAGCTGGACCGTCTCGGCATGGAGGGTGTGCGGCTCCTGCTCGGCGAGGGCCGACTTGACGAGTCCGGTGACTTCACCAAGGGGGCGGGGTTGGAGCCCGCGGGCGTTAAGGCGGTGCTCGACTTCCTGGCCGTCGGCGCCGAGGGGGCGACGGACGCCCTGGGCGCGCTGGACGCCGTCCTAGGATCGACCCCCTCGGGCGCGGCGGGATTGGAAGAGCTGGCCAGCATTCAGCGGGCGGTGCGGGCCATGGGAATCGGCCCCGACCGGGCCGTGATCGACGCCTCAGTCGTGCGCGGGCTGGAATATTACACCGGGGCGGTATTCGAGGCCGACCTGACGCTTGAGACCCGCGACGACCGCGGGCGACCTGTGCGCTTCGGGTCTATCGGCGGCGGAGGACGCTATGACGACCTGGTCGCGCGCTTCACCGGAGAACGCGTGCCGGCGACCGGCTTTTCCTTTGGGGTGTCGCGTTTGGCGGCGGCCCTGGCGGCTTCCGGCCGGATGGAACTGCGTCCGCGCGGGCCAGTGGTGGTGATCGCCTTTTCAGAGGACGACATGGCTGTCTATTTCGCCGCCGCCGCCGAACTGCGCGCCGCCGGCGTGCCTGCCGAGGTCTATCTCGGTCGCGCAGGGATGAAGGCGCAGATGAAATACGCTGACCGTCGCGATGCGCCTGCCGTAATCATCCTGGGCGGCGACGAGATCGCTGCCGGAAAGGTGACGATCAAGGATCTGGACGCCGGTCGGGCGGCAGCTTCGGGCTTGGCCGACAACGCCGCCTGGAAGACCGAGAGGCCGGGACAGATCACGATCGCCCGCGACGAAATGACGGCTCGCATCCATGCTATTGCGACCTCAACTTAACGACGATCACATTGAATTTAAGCGGCTTTCGTCCGCGGGCTCGCCTTGACTCCGTCTCGATTGTGACGTTTGTCTGCTCTGGTGAGGTAGCTGCGGTCCGTAAGGCACGCGTCTGGCTCGCAGGCGTTTCGGGGAGGAAACGCCGCTCGAAGAGAGCGAGAAAGCCCGCCCAGGTCAGACCTTGGCGGGCTTTTTGCATTTTACGACGATGTGTCCATTGCAGGGCGAGCCCGGCGGTCGTGGGAGCCGGTCAGGCCTGGCCTTGGGGCGTGTTCAGCCGCGCCTGATCCATGGCGATGACCACCAGACGGTCCCAGTTCTGCAAAGACACCAGATGGGCATAGATCTGTCCCAGGGCGCCGTTCTGATTAAGGGCGTCCAAAGCGTCGGGCTTGAGGGAGCGAAGCTTTTCTTCCGAGACGGCGTAGAATTCAGCGATCTTTTGCGGCGGGGCTTCGGAGCCGTCAGGATTGCGGCCGCGATAGTTGTACTCGCGCACATCCAGCAGATCATGCTCTTGCAACAGCTTGACGAAGCTCTCGCTGCGACGACGCTCGGTCTCGAAATCCGAGCAGAACTTCATGGCGTTTTCGGTGAACGCCGAGGCTTTACCATCCTCGAACAGCTTCGTCTCGCCATCCTCCGACACCATAGCGGCGTCCCGGTCGATGCAAAGGATCAGGCGGCCTTCCTGCTCCTGGTTTGCAAAGACGAAGGGATAGCGGCGCGCAAAGGCCGGCAGATAGGCGTCGGCGCGAACCATGCCGTCGGCCTGCACGAACAGATTGGTGTTCTGGTTCAGCCCCATGATGGCGACCGGCGCGCGGGCGTCGCCCAGAAAGACGATGGGATAGCAGACGGCGGCCGGCGAGAACTCCGTGACCGTCAGCGGCACCATGTTGGTCTGGGCCATGAAGGCGTAGGGATTGTCGAGTGTCTTGATGCCGAGCTTGCCGTGCGCCTCGATGCTGAGGGGTTCTGGCTTGGAATAGAACAGCACGTTGCCGGTCAGGGCGGCGTCGCCGGGAAGCTGCGAAGTCTGCATGAGGATGTCAGGTTCTGATGTCTGTGGAGCCGAAGCGAAGGCGGGCCTTTTAGCGTCTGGCGTCGGTCACGGCAAACGTCCCAGTGGGCGGCGGTTGCCACAGGTCGCCCGGCTGCCTAGCTGTGGGGTATGGGCGCCGTCTGTCAGCATCACCATTCGAGCAGCGGCCTCAGCGGCGGGGGCCTTGAGGCCGCGCTGGTCAAGGCGGAGACCGACTGCGTGCGGGCCGGCGAACGGATGACCGCGCCGCGCCGCCGAGTTCTGGAACTGCTGCTGACCTCGGGCGAACCGGTCAAGGCCTATGATCTTATCGCCGCCTATAACGAGAACGCCGCGGGTGCGGGGGTTGCCAAACCACCCACGATCTATCGCGCGCTCGATTTCCTTTCGCGGCAGGGGCTCGCGCACCGCATCGCCTCGATCAGCGCCTACGTGGCCTGCGTCCACGCCGACGCCGAGCATTCCGCAGCCTTCCTGATCTGCGATTGTTGTGGTGCGACGAAGGAGGTAGCAATGCCAAGAAGCGGTCTCGAGGCCTCGGCCCGAGCCGCCGGGTTCACGCTCGGCGCCGTGACCGTCGAGGGTCACGGACGCTGCACGAACTGCCGGGGCTGACATCCGTGTTTTGTTAAGTGGGCCCGGCCTAGGCTCGCGCCATGACGTCGCCTCCCGATCGCCCCCTGCTGCGCCGGCTTTCATCTGAGGCGCTGGATTCGGTCCTGGCCGGACATGCGCGGTTCCTGGCAGGTTTGCCGGGGGGTACACGCGCCGGACTATCCCATGCGGATCTGCGCCAGATGGTCTGGGATGGGATTGACCTGCGCGGCGCGGACCTGGCCGGAGCTTGGCTGACCGATGCCGGACTGGTGGGGGCGCGCCTTGACCGGGCGGTGCTGTTCGGGGCGGGCCTGGCGGGGGCGGACCTGAGGGGCGCCGGTTTGGAAGGCGCCGACCTGCGGGGGGCCTGCTTGCGCGGCGCCAATCTGTCGGAGGCGCGGCTGAGGGGCGCCGATCTGCGCGAGGGTCGCATCGCGGTGCAAAGCACGACACAGGCCTTCCAAATTCTCGGACACGAAGGTCGAGAGGCGGAGATGACGTATGCCGTGACCGATGGCGCCGACCTGGACGACGTCCGCATCGCCCGGAATAGGCTGGCCGACTTGCGCGACGCCGATCTGTCAGGCGCCGACCTGAGCGGCGCGCAGATGGTCGGGGCGGCGCTGGACGGGGCCGACCTCAGCCACGCCCGGCTTGCGGGGGCCGATCTAAGCGGCGCAACCCTTCGCGGCGCGCTGGCGACGGGGGCTGACCTGAGCGCGGCCGCCACGGCGGGAGCGGACATGGAGGGGCTGCTGGCGGCGCCGCCGCCGGTGGTGTTCATCGACGAAGAGCCTCTGCCGGACCGTATCAACGATCATCAAACCTGGGTCGACAGCGAGGGCCGACAGGGCCGGGCCGCCGACCTGACGGGCGTCGATTTTCGCTCGGTAGGGCGTCTGCGAGGACGACGGCTGGTGGCGTTGAGGGCGGCAGGAGCCGTCTTTCACGGCATGGACCTGTCCGGCGCACGGCTGCAGGGCTCTGATCTGACCGGCGCGGACCTGCGAGGCTGTGACCTGTCGGGGGCGGATTTGCGGGGCGCGCGCCTAGCCGGGGCCTTGATGGCGCGCGCGAATCTGCGCGGAGCGCGACTGTCGCCGCTGCATCTGGGCGAGGGCCGGGCGGCGCGGTGTGATCTGACCCGCGCCCGCCTGAGGGGGGCCAATCTGGCGGGTGCCGACCTGACCCGCGCGCGGCTTCTTGGGGCAGAGTTGGCGGGAGCGCGGTTCGAAGGCGCCGAAGTGACCATGGCCGAGTTCGATCCCGTGGTCAGACCGGGCGAACGTCAGCCCTCGGCCGAGCCGAAAGCAGCATGACGGGCCCCCTGTCCGCTGCGCCCTTTGCTGATTCATCGGGTTTGGCGATCCACGCCTGGGGTCCGCCCCGGGCGCCCGTTGCCATGGTGTTTCTGCACGCCAACGGGTTCAGCGCCCTGACCTACAGTGACCTTCTTGCGCCTCTGGCCCAGGGACAGCGCATCTCGGCGCCCGACCTTCGTGGGCACGGGGCGACCCGGTTACCGACCGAAACACGCGGGCGGCGCGACTGGTCAGATCACGCTCAGGATGTCGCCCGATCGCTGGACAGCTTGGCCGCCCCCGTGGTTCTCGCAGGCCACTCCATGGGGGCGACAGTGGCGGTGCTGGCGGCCGCCCTGCGACCAAACAAGGTTTCGCACCTGGCCCTGCTCGATCCGGTGGTGATGCACCCCGTCGTTTCGCGCCTGATGACCCTGCCGCTGGTTCGCCGGGCGACCCGGCGGCATCCCTTCGTCGCCGCGGCCATGCGAAGGCGGGGTCAATTTGACAGCCGTGTAGCGGCGCTGGAGGCCTATCGCGAGCGCGGCGCCTTTCGCGGGTGGCCCGACACGACACTGCGCGCCTTTGTCGAGAGCGCCTTCATCCAGGACGGCACGGGCGTAAGCCTCGCTTGCGCGCCAGAATGGGAAGCGTCGAACTACGCCGCCCAGAGCCATGACGCCTGGCGGGCGTTGAGACGGACCCGGGTTCCGGTTCGGGCTCTGAAGGCAGAGGCGGGATCCACCTTCACAGCGCCGGCCGCATCCTTGCCCAATGTCGAGATCGACGTCCTGGCCGGTGCGCGACACATGTTCCCCATGACCCACGCTGACTTGACGCGGGGCTTCTTGCAAGAGGCGCTGGAGGCGATCTAGCGGCGACCCGAGGCGGGAGACGCGCCTTGGGCCAGGCGCAGAGCGTGCTCGCCCGTCCACCGCCCCGTCTGATCGTTCGCTGGCGCATCCTTATGGATGAAGCCGTATGTCGGGTAGATGGTCGAGCCGAGATCGCTGATCGGATTGTACCAGACCTTCACCTGACTCCAGTCCCCGGGACCTGACACGTCAACCACGGTGACGTTCTCCTCGACCCGTCCGCGGCTACCGCCCCAGTTGGCGTGGGTGACGCGGATCACCCGGTCGGTGAGTATGTCTGAAACGACCGCGACGTGGCCTCGGCTCATTCGACCTGCGGGCTGGAACACGAGGACAGAGCCCTGCTCGGGAGCGGCGCCCGTGCGAAATGTGTTCGTCGCCTGCCGCCACCAAGTCCAGGCGTCGCCGAAAATCTGGATGCCCGACAGCATGCGGGCGAAGGTGACACACTGCCAATAGGGGCTTTCAGCCTTGACGGTCTGGGGCGCGGCGACCACGGACAGGCCGAGAATCGCCGCAACCAATGCGCCGGTTAGCCGTTTGAACATTACGCCGATCCCCGATTATGCGCGCCTAGGCTGAGGCCTACACCATGATTTCGAGGGGTTGAAGACCCGTTTACACGGTCTGTTGCGCCATGTTTCCCTCCAGGGGTGCCGGAACTCGGCGAGCTTCCAGCGCTCGCAACCACCGACGCGCCGGGCGTTCGACCAGATGATGGGCAACCATGGCGACAGGCACGATGGCGACGACGAGCGTAACCCACACGAGAATGTGAATTCGGCCGTCGGCGCCATACCCAAAGCGTTCGGCGAGATTGATCGCCACCAACTGCCACGGGATGGCCACCATATAGACGGCATAGCTGACCTCGCCCAAGTAGACAGCGGGTCTGGTTTCCAGCATGCCGCCGCGCCCCTCATTGATCGCGGCGAGCGCGAGGATCAGGGGCGCGAAAAGCGCAACGATGACCCCATCCCAGATTCCCCCAAGCGCCGCCAGAGCTATGCAGCCGGTCAGAAGCAGGGCCGCGGCACCCGGCCGCACCAGCGGCGCCTGGCGGTGTATCAGATACGCGAAACAGCCAAGCAGGAAGCACGGCACGATCCGAAGCGCGCCCCACTGAAAGGTCGCGGCGGTCAGGGCGAAGCCGGCAAAGGCCTCGAACCCGACATAGGTCGCCATCAGAACCAACGTCCCGCCCGCCAGCGCCAGGCGCGGCCTGCGCTTGACCCGCAGGGCCACAGCCGCAAACAGCGGAAACAATAGATAAGCGAACCACTCAGCCGACACGGACCATGAGGGATGATTGAACGCCGCCGAAGGGGCCAGGCCCCATGCGTGGGTCATGGTCAGATTAGACGGCAGCGCCGCCCAGTCGATCAGTCCGCCGGCGACCTGCACCCCTGCAAAGGCCGCGCCGACGCCCAGGGCGATGACCCCGAACAGGGTGGCCAGATGCAGCGGCCAGACCCGCGCCAGTCTGGCCCAAAGGAAGCTTCTGTAGCGTAGCCGGCCTTGCTCGGCCGCCGCCAGATAGACGTGACACAGGATGAAGCCCGACAGGACGAAAAATAACTCCACCCCCAGATAGCCCTTCTGCACCAGACCCGACGTCCATGAGGTGTCCAGGTTCGGCCACCACGCGTAAAGCACCACCCAGAAGGCGGCGAAGAAGCGCATGGAGGTCAGGGGCTTGAGATGAGCGGGGACGGGCGGATTCATGGCGGCCAGCCTCTTTCAGAGATCGCCGCTATGCGCCCTAAGCGTTTGCGGCCCCGTTAAGGCGATCGGTAAACAGAGTGCAAAGGCCGTGCCGCAGCAGGCGTGCTGGAATGTTGCGACCCGTTACGCCGTCAACGCTTGCCAAGCGAACACAAGCGGAACATACCCTGGCTCATGTCCGCCGTGACGCATGTGGAACTGATCTTCTCCCGACCGGAGACGACCCTCGGCGTCACCCGGGGGGCCGCTCGTTTGATGTTGGATCTGGGCTATGCGCCTCTCAGCGAGGTGGGCCTGCCGAATGGGCGGCGCGCCGATGTGATGGCTCTGGGTCCCCGCGGCGAGATTGTCATTTGTGAGGTGAAGTCGGGGGTCGAGGACTACCGGTCCGACCGCAAGTGGGGCGATTACCTGCCCTTCTGCGACGCCTTTTATTTTGCTGTAGCGCCGGAATTTCCGCAGGGCGTGCTGCCAGAGAGGCCGGGACTGATCGTGGCTGACGGTTTTGGCGGCGCGGTGGTGCGTGAGCCGCTGCCCACGCCGCTGGCGCCGGCCCGCCGGAAGGCCCTCACCCTGGCCTTCGCCCGACTGAGTGCGCTCCGGACGATGCGCGAGATCTAGGCGTCGAGCGCCGCCGCAGGCGGGCTTGTCCCGTCAGAGACCTGGATCGGGCGCCTCGGGGGCGGGCGTTTCGTCATCCTTGATCAGGTGTTTCATGATGAAGAACACCTGCCAGATCCCGAACATGGCCGAGGCCATCCACAACCCGCCGCGGAAGGTCATCCAGGCGTCGTTGTCGAAGGCGTGACGCACCACCTCGTTGGTGATCGCCACCGCCACAAAGAACAGGCCGTAGCGCAGGGTCAGTCCGCGCCAGCCCTCGTCGGTGATCCTGATGGCCGAGCCGAGCAGGTATTTGAACGGATACTTCCTGAACGGCAACGAACCCAGCAGCGCGCCGGCCAGCAGCAGATTCTGCACCGTGATCTTGATCTTGAGCAGTTCGTCGTTGTGGAACACCAGGGTCATGATCCCGAAGACCAAGGCCATCAGCCCGGCGAACAGCGGCAAGGGCGCCAGGCGCCGCTCCAGCGCAAAGCCGACGGCCAGGGCGATGGCCGAGGCTGCGACCAGTGCCCAGCTGGCCTGGATCAGGGATTCCTGGCCGTCCAGCCCGCGCCCGAAGCGGTTGACCACATAGGCCGCCATGAAGGCGACCAGAGCGCCGAAATCCACGGCCTGGCGCACCCACTGACGCGAATTCGAGCCTGCGGCGGCGCTCATGCGGGCGGTCCTTGGGGATCGAGCCCCACGAGGGAACGGGAAAAGGCGCGGGCATCGAAGGGCTGGAGATCCTCCACCCCCTCCCCCACACCGATCAATTTGATAGGGGCGTCCGAGGCTTGAGCCACGGGCACCAGCACCCCGCCGCGCGCCGTGCCGTCCAGCTTGGTCATGACAATGCCCGAGACATAGGCCGTGCGGCCGAATATCTGTTCCTGGGCCAGGGCGTTCCGGCCCACGGTCGCGTCCAGCACTAGAAGCGTCTCATGCGGGGCGTCGGGATCGATCTTCTTCAACACCCGGACGATCTTGAGCAGTTCGTCCATCAGCGCCTGCTTGTTCTGGAGACGCCCGGCGGTGTCGATCAGGACCACGTCGTGGCCCTCGGCCCTGGCGCGAGTGAAGGCGTCAAAGGCCAGACCCGCCGGGTCGGCGCCGTCGCGGCGGCTTTCGAAATCGGCGCCCGCCCGCTCCGCCCAGACCTTGAGCTGATCGCGCGCGGCAGCGCGGAAGGTGTCACAGGCCACCACCATGACCTTGGCGCCCTTGCCCGTCAGGTCCGAAGCGATTTTGCCCAGGGTGGTGGTCTTGCCGGAGCCGTTGACGCCCACGAACAGGACCACGAAAGGCTTGGGACCGGACAGGGGATCGAACGTGTCCTGACGCGGAATCAGTTCGGCGGCCACGGCCTCGGCCAGGGCCTCCTTGACCTGGGTCTCGTCGGTGGTCTTGCCGAAGCGCAGATCGCGGAAGCGTTCGACGATGCGGGCCGAGGCGGCGGGGCCGAGATCGCTCTCCAGCAGATGCTCTTCCAACTGGTCCAGCGCGGCTTCGGACAGCGGCTCCTTGACGAAGCTGGCCACCACCTGATCGGTCATCTGCCGCGACGAACGCGAAAGGCCGTCGCTGAGCCGCTGGAACCAGCCTTTCTTGGGCGTATCGGTCATCAGGGGGCTTTAGGGATTATCGCTCTCGGGGTCGATATTGAATTCAGCGTCTCCCCGACGAAGGCCAGCGCCCCGGAGGACTCGCGTGATCTGGGGGTGAAGGCTGACGCTTGCGGCCCTTTCCCCGGCCTTCGCCAGGGAAGCGGGATCCCGGCTAAAAGTCCACCGCCATGCCCTTCCTTTCCCAATCGCCATAACGGGTCGGCTCCTGGCCGCGCGGGCCGCCCTGTTCCGGCGGCAGCTCCAGCGCCAGGGCGGCCTGGCGACGGGCCTCGGCCTCTTCGAGCGCGGCGCGAGCGACGGCGCTGATCGGCCGGTCGGGCGTAGCATTCGGCACGCCCTGATTGGCGCGGGGTTGCGGGACGGAAGCGGGAGAATCTGTCACAGGCGACCTGACTTTGAGCGGCGCGTTATCCGCTCCACATAGGCGCGAAGACCGCCCATCGGAACCCGTGGATCATGAACTACCTCAAGACCTTCATCCTCCTGGCCGCCATGACCGCCCTGTTCATGGGCATCGGCTATCTGATCGGCGGAGCAGGCGGCATGCTGATCGCCCTGATCTTCGCCGGCGGCATGAACCTGTTCAGCTACTGGAACGCCGACAAGATCGTGCTGCGCATGTACAAGGCCGAGCCCGTGGACGAGAACCACCCGAACCCAGTGGTGCGGAACTATGTGCTGGACACCAAGCAGATGGCGCTGGACGCCGGCATGCCCCTCCCCAAGATCACCATCATGCCGAACGATCAGCCCAACGCCTTCGCCACCGGCCGCAACCCGCAAAACGCGGCGGTGGCGGCGACCACCGGCCTGCTCCAGATGCTGAACCGCGAGGAGATCCGGGGCGTGATGGCCCACGAGTTGGCCCATGTGAAGAACCGCGACACCCTGATCATGACGGTGACGGCGACCCTGGCTGGGGCCATCGCGGCCTTGGCCAATTTCGCGCTTTTCTTTGGCGACCGCGACCGGCCGGGCGGGATCATCGGCACCATCGCCCTGATGCTGCTGGCCCCCATGGCGGCGGGTTTGGTGCAGATGGCGATCAGCCGCAGCCGCGAATACGAGGCCGACCGGATCGGGGCCGAGATCGCCCGAGACCCCCAGGCCCTAGCCTCGGCCCTGCAGAAGATCGAGGCCTACGCCCACCGCATCCACAATCCGACCGCCGAGCGCAATCCGGCGTCGGGCCAGCTGTTCATCATCAACCCCCTGTCGGGCGAGCGGGCGGACAAGCTGTTCTCGACCCACCCAAACACGGCCAACCGGGTTCGAGCCCTGATGGAGCTGGCGACGAAGATGGGCTTGAGCGGTTCGCCGCGCGCCTTCGCCACTGCGCCGTCGTCTGCGCCGCGCGCGGCGTCGACCGGCGTTCCTACGACGCCTCGGGGCCCGTGGGGCTAGAGAAAACTGTAGGGATCGACGTCCACAGTCAGGCGGACCGAGGCGGGAATCTTCACCCGGGCGAGCCAGGCGCGCAGAAACGCCTGTAAGTCGACATCGCGGTCAGAACGCACCAGAAGACGTTTGCGTCGGCGCCCGCGCACCAAGGCAAGCGGCGCGTCGGCCGGGCCATAAACTTCCAGCCGCTCGGCGTTGGGGATGGCGGCGGCCAGGGCGGCGGCCGTGTCCTCGACGGCCTCGGCCTTTTCGCCTGTCAGGATCAGGGCCGCCAGTCGGCCCCAGGGTGGCAGGGAGGCTGCCTCGCGCTCAGCCAGCTCGGTCTCGACGAAGCCTTCGCGGTCGCCGTGTCGCAGCGCCTGGAGCACCGGATGCTCAGGTGTCCAGGTCTGGAGCAGGGCTCGGCCGGGCTTGTCGTGGCGCCCCGATCGTCCCGTGGCCTGGGTCAGCAGCTGCCAGGTGCGTTCGGCGGCGCGCAGGTCGCCGCCTCTCAGGCCCAGGTCCGCGTCCACCACGCCCACCAGGGTCAGGTGTGGGAAGTTGTGCCCCTTGGCCGCCGCCTGGGTGGCCACCAGGATGTCGATCTCGCCCGCCGTCATCGCCGCGATCAGGGTGCGGGCGGCGCGGGCGTTGGGCGCCGTGTCGGAACTGAACACGGCGATGCGCGCGTCGGGGAACAGGCTCCGGGCCTCCTCCTCTACCCGCTCCACCCCCGGCCCGACGGGAACCAGGCTGTCGGCTGCCCCACACTCCGGGCAGCGCGTCGGGCGCGCCATGGAGAACCCCGTCAGGTGGCAGACCAGCCTGCCTGTGTAGCGATGCTCGACCAGCCAGCTGTCTGTGTCGGGGGCAGTAAGGCGATGACCGCACGACCGGCACAGCACCACCGGCGCATAACCCCGTCGATTGAGGAACAGCAGCACCTGCTCGCGGCGGCCAAGCGTCTCGACCATGGCCTCGACCAAGGGCGGGCTCAGCCAGCGGTCGCGCTCAGGCGGGGTCTGGCGCAAGTCGATCAGGCCGATGTCCGGCATCACCGCCGCCCCGTGACGCGTGCCCAGCCGCAGCCAGCGATAGCGGCCCTGGCGCGCGTTCCACAGGGTCTCCAGCGACGGCGTGGCCGAGGCCAGGACGATCGTCGCCCCCTCGATCCGCGCCCGCGCCACGGCCAGGTCGCGGCCGTGATAGACCAGGCCGTCCTCCTGTTTGAACGAGCTGTCGTGCTCCTCGTCGACCACGATCAGTCGCAGACTGGCGAAGGGCAGGAACAGCGCCGACCGCGCGCCGACCACGATCCGCACCCGGCCCGCGACCACCGCCTCCCAGACCTG
>CAZITK010000021.1:0-15778 GCA_964542145.1 uncultured Brevundimonas sp. | reverse complement strand
TGCTGGTCCAGGTCGTCAAGGACGAGCGCGGAGCCAAGGGCGCGGCCCTGACGACCTGGCTGTCCTTGGCCGGCCGCTACTGCGTGCTGATGCCCAACACCGGCAAGGGTGGCGGCATCTCGCGCAAGATCACCCAGGCGACCGACAGGAAGCGCCTGAAGGCGGCGGCGGCCTCGCTGGACGTGCCGCGCGGCATGGGTCTGATCATCCGCACCGCCGGCGCCAAGCGCACCAAGGCCGAAATCAAGCGCGACTACGACTATCTGCTACGCCTGTGGGAGACGATCCGCGAGACGACGCTGAAGTCCAACGCCCCCTCGATGATCCATGAGGAGGAGAACCTGGTCCGGCGCGCGGTGCGCGACATGTTCGACAAGGACTTCGACGGGATACAGGTGGACGGCGAGGAAGGATGGCGCCAGGCGCGGGACTTCATGCGCGTCCTGATGCCGTCGCAGGCCAAGAAGGTGCATCTGTACCAGGGCGCCACCCCGCTGTTCGCCTCGCACAAGATCGAAGAACTGCTGAACCAGATTCACCAGCCGGTCGTGCCGCTGAAGTCCGGCGGATATCTGGTGATCAACCAGACCGAGGCCCTGGTCTCGATCGACGTCAACTCGGGCCGGGCGACCAAGGAGCGCGGCATCGAGCAGACCGCGCTGAAGACCAATATGGAGGCGGCGGTCGAAGCCGCGCGCCAGCTACGGCTGCGCGACCTGGCCGGGCTGATCGTCATCGACTTCATCGACATGGAGGAGGGCAAGAACAACCGCGCCGTGGAAAAAGCGCTGAAGGACGCCCTGGCCGACGACCGCGCCCGCATCCAGATGGGGCGGATTTCCGAGTTCGGCCTGATGGAAATCAGCCGTCAGCGGCGGCGCCTGGGGGTGATCGAAGGCGCGACCGAGGTCTGCACGCATTGCCAGGGAGCCGGACGCATCCGCTCGGCGGAGAGCGCGGCCCTGACGGCGTTGCGCGCTGTGGACATCGAGGGGGGCAAGGGCGGCGCAGGTTGCGTGGTGCTGCGGGTCTCGACCGCAGTGGCGCTGTTCATCCTGAACCACAAGCGCGACTATCTGCAGCGGCTGCAGGAGCGCAAAGGTCTGAAGGTCATCGTCCAGATCGACGACGCCCTGGCTCAGGCCGAGTACGTCGTGGAACGCACGGAAACGGACGAGACGTTCGTGACGCCGGAGGCCTTCGTCGCCGTGCCGGCCGACGACTTCGACGACACCGTCGAGGACGAGACGGGAGATGAGGACGACGAGATCGACGCCGTCGAGACCGAAGGCCAGGACGACAGCGAGGATGACGAGGATCGCGGCGAGCGTCGCGGTCGCGGCCGGCGTCGGCGGCGTCGCGGGGGTCGAGACGAGGGCGAGGTCCGTGGCGACGACGCTGGCGGAGATGACGCCGCAGAGGGAGATGAGACCCCGGCCGAAAGCCAAGACGACGAGGACGAGGAGGGTGCGCGTCGACGGCGTCGAGGTCGTCGCGGCGGCCGTCGGGTGCGCGAGGACACGGCGCGCGAGCGTGATCCCTTCAGCTGGGTGCGGGCGCGGACGCCATCGTTGGATGATCCCTATATCTGGTTCGACCCGTTCGATCCGCAGGCGGCGCTGGCCGAGAGCGGCGGGAGCGCAGCCCAGGCGGCGGCCGATGCGCCCGCCTCTGGCGCCGAGGGAGACGAGGACGGCGGTTCGGCCGGTCGTTCGCGCCGGCGTCGGGGGCGCGGCCGGGGTCGGGGGCGCGATCGCCTGATCGAAACATCAGCGACCGAAATCGATCAACCGCCACTGAACCATGAGACCAAGGTGGAGACGCGGGCGACGAGCGAAGGCATGCCGGTCGACGCCCTGCCCCCGTCGGCTCCGATCGCGCGGCCGGTGGAGGCCGAGGCGCCGGGCGAGGCCGGACCCAAGCGCCGCCGCGTGCGTCGCAAACCGGCCTCGGATGTGGCCGCCTCTGTCGATCCGGCCGTCGAAGTCGACGCCGGCGCCGAGCCGGTCGCCGACGTCAGTCAGTCCGGCGACGCGGGCGCCGAGTTGAGGATCGAGCCCGCACCTCCGCCCGCCACCGCCGTCACGCTGGATGTCACGCCAGCCGAGGCGGCGATCGAGCGCATCGAGGCCGCGGTCCAGCCAGAGGCGACCGAAGACGGCGCGAAGACCGCCGACGAACCGACCCCGGTCGATGTCTCGAGCCTGATCGCGGATGACCCGCATCAGATCACGGAGCCGCCGAAGACCACAAAGCGCGGGTGGTGGCGTCGCTGATCGGAGGGCGCTAGAGTTCGGACCAGGCCGGGGGGCCGGTTGATGAACGGCGAACGATAGATGCGTCGATCCTTCCTTCCCCTCGTGCTGCGTGGGCTGACGGTGTCAGTGGCGGCCGGGGTCGCCTTGATCGCGGCCGCCCTGCCCGTCCAGGCCCAGACGGTCATCCGCGACACCGAGATCGAGGCCATTCTGCGCGATTGGTCAGATCCGGTGTTCGAAGCCATGGGGCTGGCGCCCCAGGACGTGACCCTGATCCTGATCGAGGATCGGTCCCTGAACGCCTTTGCGACCCTGAACCAGACCATGGGCCTGAACACGGGCATCATCCTGGAGGCGTCGGATCCAAACGAACTGTTGGGCGTGATCGCGCACGAGGCCGGCCACATCCGCAACCGCCATGTAGTCCGCAACGCCGCGCGGGACGCGGGCATGCAACCGATGCTGGTGTCGATGGCGTTGGGCGCCCTCGCCGTGGCGGCCGGCGCGCCGGATGCGGGCGCGGCCCTGCTGGGCTCTTCAGGGCATTTCGGCACGATCGGCGCCCTGCAATACATGCAGAGCCAGGAGGGCGAGGCCGACCTGACCGGCGCCCGCGCCCTGGACCGGGCGGGCGTCTCGGCCCAGGGACTGGTGGACTTCTTCGAGAAGTTCCGGGCCCAGGAAGTGTTCTCGGATCAGCGACGCTATCCCTATTTCCGCAGCCACCCGCTGTCGTCTCAGCGGATCGAGAACCTGCGTCGGCCGGTGGAGGCGATGGCCAACCACGACGCGGAGATCCCCCGGGAGCGCATCGAGCAGCTGGCCCTCGTCCAGGCCAAGATCCGGGGCTTCATGGACGCGCCGACCCAGACCTATCGAACGTACACGGAACAGGACCAGAGCCTGCCGGCGCGGTATGCCCGGACCATCGCCTGGTACAAGGACGGCCAGACCGAACGGGCTCTGGCGGGCGTGGACGCCCTGATCGCCGACGACCCGGCAAACCCCTATCTGGAAGAGCTCAAGGGTCAGATCCTGTTCGAGGGCGGCCGCCCGGCCGAGGCCTTGCCGCACCATCAGCGGGCGGTCGAGCTGGCGCCCGATGCGCCGCTGCTGAGGATCAATCTGGCCCACGCCCTGATTGAGACCAACGACCCGCAGCAGCTGGAGCCGGCCGTGGTGCAGTTGAAGCGAGCGCTGGCGTTCGAGAGCGACAATCCGCTGGCCTGGCGGCTGCTGGCGCAGGCCTACGCCTCCCAGGGACTGGAAGGTGAGGCGCGACTGGCGTCGGCGGAGTTCTATTTCGCCATGGGACGCCAGGAACAGGC
This sequence comes from uncultured Brevundimonas sp., assembly GCA_964542145.1. Taxonomy (GTDB): domain Bacteria; phylum Pseudomonadota; class Alphaproteobacteria; order Caulobacterales; family Caulobacteraceae; genus Brevundimonas. Next base: position 12,192 of record CAZITK010000021.1, on the reverse strand, counting down.
CAATCAGTTCGCCCTGCGCGCTCGCGACATGTTGGACCGCGGCTCGATCGAATGGCGCCGGGCGATCGACATCGTGCTCGCCTCCGGCGCCACCCTGGACGACATCGAGGCGCTGGACCGCCGCAACGCGCGTCGCCGGGGCGGGTGAAGGCCAGCGAGGCCCAATCGTCATTCGGCCGATTGCTTCCCTGCCGCCGCCGTGCCCCTCTCGCCAATCCGGAAGTCGCGCCAGCGCTTGTGTGGGACACGCCGGCCCACGGGCGCCGCCGGCCCCGACCCGCCGCTTCGCGTCGTCCGGGATGACAACCCTGTTCGATGCCCGACTCCGCCGGGGAGACTGGCGCTCTAGGGCGGGCTATTGAGGGCGGATGACCGACTCGCCCACGCCTAGTCCCGCCGCTGTTCCGCACCGCGCCAAGCCGGGCTCCGACCGGACCCTGACCATCGGCGCGCTGGTGCTGGCGGCGGGAGCGATGACCCTGGCGGGGTGGGGGCAGCTGACCTTCGGCGATCGCGTGCGGTCGTATCTGCTAGCCAATCCGGCGGTGCTGGACGAGGTGATCCAGGCGCGCGAGGCAACGCGTTACAGCGACCTGTTCGCCACGATCAACGCGGCCGCCGAAGCCAACCCCCAGCTGCTGGCGCACGATCCGCGCGATCCGGCCCTGGGGCCCGAGGCGGCGCGAGTGGTGGTGCACCAGTTCTTCGATTACCGCTGCCCCTACTGCAAGCTGGTGGCCGAGCCCTGGCTGGCTCTGGCCGAGGCGCACCCGGACGTGCGCTTCGTCTTCAAGGAGTGGCCGATCCTGGACGGTCCGCAGGAAGGGCCCTCGCACTTGGCGGCGCGCGCGGCCCTGGCTGCCCAGGCGCAGGGGCGATACGTCCCGGTGCACCAGGCGCTGATGGCGGCGGACAGCCTGGACACAGCGACCATCCAGCGGATCCTGACGCAGAACGGCGTCGATCTGTCGGCGGCCGGTCAGACGATGGAGACGGCCGGGTTGCGCGGCCATATTCAGGCGGTGGAGAGCCAGGCGGCGGCGCTGGGCCTGCAAGGCACGCCGACCTTCTTCGTCGCCGGCCGGGTGGTCGAGAGCAATGATCCGGCCGAACTCAATCGGCTGATCGAGGCGGCCAAGGCGGCGCACTGAGCGCAGTCAGCCGCAGCTGATCGACAGGATTCGGCCGCCGGGGGCGTTGCGCTCGACGTTCAAGCGATCGGCCCGCAGGTCCGAGGTCACCGGCTGACCGACGGCGTAATCCCGCAGGCCGCCAGCGGACGACAGCCGTTCGCCCGGGACGTCGGGCCGGCCGACCAGGCCCTGCAGCCGCGCGGCGCCGCAGTCGTCCCCGAAATAGATCGGGCCGCGCCGGCCATCGATCTCGGCGAACCATACGCCGGGGCTTGTCGGATGATTGCGGATCACCGAGCCGGCCGGCGCCCAATAGGCGAATGGCGGCGGCGGGTCGGCCTCGATCCGAACGCCGGGCGCCGCTCCCGGCGGCGGCGTTTCCAGGCTGGCGGCGTCGGCCGCAGGATCGTTCGGCGGCGATTGATCGGCTGTTGGCTCCGACGGCGAACAGGCGGCGCAGATCAGAGCTCCGCCCAAGCCGGCGAGGATCAGCCGCACCGGACTTCCCGGATCACGCCGGAGCGCTCCTCGTAGAAGATGTTCAGCCGGTTGGGATTGTAGTCCATGGTCACCGCGCAGGTGGTGCAGGCGATGCGCCAGGTCTCGCCGACCGGGGCCTGAGGCAGTTCGGCGCGATTGCGCCCGATCCAATTCTGATACTGATCAGCCCTGCACTGGGCGGGGCCGTCGTCCACCCTCAGCGGCGGCTCGGCTTCAGTCGAAGCGCAGGCGGACAGGAGCGCAGCGGCGCTCGCGGCGGCGGCGAGCAGTCGGATCATGGCCTTCTCCCTTTCTGATCGGAGACGATGAAGCGTCATCCGCAACGAACCTGTTCCACAACCCCCGTCTCGGCGTCGTAGAAGATGTTGAGGCGATACGGGGAAAAGTCCTCGGTCACCGGGCAGGTCGTGCAGACGACGCGGCGGTTGACCACGTCGACCGGGACGGGGATCTCGCTGCGCGGGCGCCCGACCAGCCATTGCAGTTCGCCCGCCTTGCATATGTCCTGCCGGGGCGAGGGCATGCGCGAGCCGACGGGCTGGTTGATTTCGGCGATCTCGACAGCCTCAGGGGCCGTGGCGGGCGCTGCGGCGGCCTGGGGCGGTTCGGCGACCGGCGTGGAGGAACACGCGGCCAGGACGGCCAGGCCGGCGATCAGCCCGCCTTTTCCCAGCGGCCCTCGCGCGACTGCTTCCAGTAGGCCAGGGCGGCGTTGGCCTGTTTCAGCATCCGCCAGCGCTCGCGGGCCGCCTGAAGCGCCGTGTCGTCCCGGCCGTCGAACAGGATGAAGCATCGCTCATAGTCCTCCGTGGCGCCCAATTCGGCCTGATCCAGGATGAACAGCGCCTGAGCGCCGTTGAGGTTCGCCGGCGTCGTCGTCAGGAGGATCGGTTGGCGCGCCTCATTCCCCTCCCCCGCCCGGCCGTGCGCGAGAAAGCTTTCGGGCCGGGCGGTCCACAGGCGTTCGCTCATCTCGGAGAGAAGATCGGGGCTCTGGGCGCGAACCTGGGCGCGCCAGCCACGCTGAAGCGTTTTCTCCAGGAGTTCGGGCAGGACCTCTCCCAGGGATGAGCGTTCGAGGTGGTAGAACCAGATTTCCGTGGCTTTCCCCATTTCCTTCCCACCTCGCGGGGCAAGGGGGCCCGAAGGGTCGGATGGGGGGTGATCCCCGATTTCCGCCACTTCCGACCCCGCCTTTCGTATGCCGTCAAAGCAGCACACCCCTCATCCGGCCCGGGCGGGCCACCTTCCCCCGCAAGGGGGGAAGGATTCAGGACTCGTATTTGTCGGCCACCATGCGGTCGAGGGTGCGGACGGCGAAGCCGACGGCGCCTTCGGGGACGGTGGGACCGTGCGGCTTGGAGGCCCAGGCGGTGGGCGCGATGTCCAGGTGGGCCCACGGCACGCCGTTGGTGAAGCGTTGCAGGAACAGGGCGGCCGTGATCGACCCGCCTGCGCGACCATTTCCGGTGTTCTTCACATCGGCGATGGGGCTGTCGATATGCTTTTCGTAGATGTCGGGAATCGGCATGCGCCAGAAGTTCTCGCCCTCGGTCTTGCCCGCGGCGAGGATGGCGTCGGCGACTTCGTCGGAGTTGGAGAAGACGCCAGCATACTCCAGGCCCAGGGCGACGATCATGGCCCCGGTCAGGGTCGCCAGGTCGATCATGAACTTCGGCTTGAACCGCTCCTGGGTGTACCAGAGGGCGTCGGCCAGGACGAGGCGGCCCTCGGCGTCCGTGTTGATCACCTCCACCGTCTGGCCCGACATGGAAACGACCACGTCGCCCGGACGCTGGGCGCGACCGTCGGGCATGTTCTCAACCAGGCCCAGCACGCCGACGGCGTTGACCCTGGCCTTGCGGCCGGCGAGCGCGTGCATGACGCCAGCCACGGCGGCGGCGCCGCCCATGTCCCACTTCATGTCCTCCATGCCCTCGGCGGGCTTGATGGAAATCCCGCCGGTATCGAAACAGACGCCCTTGCCGACGAAGGCGATGGGCTGATCGTCCTTTCCGGCGCCGTTCCAACGCATGACGGCCAGCTGACTTTCGCGCTCCGAGCCCCGGCCGACGGCCAGGAGAGTACGCATGCCGAGCTCTTCCATCTCGGCCTCCCCAAGGATCTCGACCTCGAGACCCAAGGATTCGAGCGCCTTGACGCGACGGGCGAATTCTTCCGGATAGAGGACGTTGGCCGGCTCGGCGACCAGGTCGCGGGCGAAGGCCACGGCGTCGGCAGCCGGCGACAGCCTGTCGTTGGCGGCCTGGGCGGCGGCGACATCCTTGACGACAACGCGGATCGTCTCGACGGAGGGGACCTTCTCGGGCTTCTGCTTGGTGCGGTACTTGTCGAAGCGATAGGCGGCCAGACGCGCGCCGAAGGCGGCGCGGGCGGCGTGGTCGGCCGAGGCGTCGGTAAGATCCAGGGTCAAGATACTCTGGCCGGACAGGCTGGCGGCCTGATAGGCGATCGCGCCAATCGCCTCGGCGCCCAGGGCGTCCAGCTTGCCGGTCTCGCCCGCGCCGACCAGGATCACCGAACCCGCGTCGACGCCGGCGGGGGCGCCGATGGCAAGGTGGCTCTTGACCTTCCCGGTGAACCGACTGGCGGCCATGGCGCGTTTGACGGCGCCCGAGGCGGATCGATCCAGAGCAGCGGCGACACCCCCCAGATCGCCCTCGTGGACGGGCACGGCCAGGATTTGCGATTCACCCGGCTGGGCGACGAATTCGATTTTCATGAAGCGTACTTTCGGCCGGACTTCTTGGGTCCGGGCCTCCTTGCGAGCTTTTGCTTGAGCAAGACGCCTTTAGAGCGCCGTCGAGATGGACTACATGCCCCCTGAAACGCCGGGCCGCAACCGGCGCCGACGGACCCGCATGCGCCTGATCCAGAGATATCTGTTTCGCCAACTGGCGCTGTCCGTGACAGCGGCGTGCGGCGCCTTGATCGGTATCGGAATCCTCTCTCAGAGCCTGGATCAGCTGGAAATCATCGTCGAGCGGGGCCAGTCGGCGGTGACCATGGCGAAGCTGACCCTGATGGCCACGCCGCAACTGCTGAGCCTGATTCTGCCCATTGGCCTTCTGGTCGGGTCCCTGGTCGCCCTGTCGCGGCTGCAGCGCGAGAACGAGCTGACCGCCGCCCAGGCGGCGGGGATGTCGCGATGGGCGCTGATTTCACCGGCTGTGAGACTGGCGGTGATCACGGCGGTCGTGGCGCTGGCCGTCAATCTGTTTGTCCAGCCGGGCGCCCAGCGCGAGGCCCGGCGGACAGCGTTCGAAATCCGCACCGACCTGGCGGCCCTGCTGGTCGAGGAAGGCCGGTTCGTCCAGGGGCCGAACGGCATCACCGTCTATGCCCAGCAGATCGAGCAGAACGGCCTGATCACCAATCTGTTCGTCTATCTGCGCGACGGCGAGGAGACGACCACCTGGAACGCCGGCCGGGCGCGATTCACGCGGATCGAGAACCAGCCCTATCTGATCCTGCAGAATGGATCGATGCAGCAGTATTCCAGTCGCGGGGTGCTGAACCATTTCGCCTTCGAGGAATATCCGTTCGACCTGACGCCTTTCGCCGACACCGACCAGACGGTGCGGTTCAAGGATTCGGACCTGTGGTTGCCGGAGTTGCTGAATCCGTCGGCCGAGCATCTGGAGCGGGCGGGATCGCGGGCGGAGTTGCTGGCCGAGGCGCATGCGCGGTTTTCGTCGCCGCTTTACGCCCTGACGGCGATGGCCCTGGCGCTGTTCGCCATCGTGGGCGGCAAGTTCCGACGGGGCGGCTATGGCCGGCGCATCGCTCTGGCGGCCGGCCTGTTCCTGGTGGCGCGAGTGGCGGGATACGGCGTGGTAGCGGCCAGCGCCTGGAATCCCGGCATGATCCCGTTTCAGTACCTGATCCCGCTAGGCGTCGCGGCCTGGGCCATGCGGCCGGTGATCTCGGGGAGGCCGAGGCGATCGAAACGAGCGCGGCTGGCGGCCAAGCTTGGCCTGACGACCCGGCTGAGGACGGCGTCGTGAGCTGGAGGATGCTACGCGTCGAACGCTATGTTCTGGCCCAGACCCTGAGAGCGCTGGGCGGGGCGCTGGCGATCATCGCCTCTCTGGTGCTGTTGATCGACTTCGTGGAGGTGTCGCGCTCGGTCGGGTCGGACGCGGACCTGCCGACGATCCAGGTGGTGGGTCTGACCCTGCTGAAGAGCCCGGCCGTGATCGTGGAGTTGCTGCCTTTCGTCTTCCTGTTCGGGACGCTGGCGGCTTTCGTCGGGCTGAACCGGCGCAGCGAACTGGTGGCCATGCGGGCGGCGGGGGTGTCGGCCTGGCGGTTCGTGTTTCCGGCGGCGGCGGCGGCCCTGCTGATCGGGGTCGCCACGACCACGGTGTTCAGCCCCCTGGCGGCCTCGGCGGACGGACTCTATCAGCGTGAGCGGGCGCGCATCTCGGGGGACGTCAGCCGCGAGCTGGCCCAGGCCGTCTGGCTTCGCGAAGGCTCCGGCGACCGGCAGGTCGTGATCCGCGCCGCCGGGCAGAACCGGGCGGCAGGTCAGCTGAGGGATGTCAGCTTCTTCGTCTACGTGGTGCGGCCGGACGGGGTGCTGGAGTTCTTTGAGCGCATCGACGCCGCGACCGCGACCCTGACCGCCGGGAGCTGGCGCCTGAGCCAGGCGGTCGGTGGAGGGCCCGCGCAGGAGGGCCGTCGCTACGCCACCCTGGACCTGCCTTCGACCCTGACGGCGGACGAGGCGTTCGACCGGCTGGCGGACCCGGACTCGACCCCGTTCTGGGCCTTGCCCGGCCAGATTTCGCGGATCGAGCAGGCCGGCTTCTCGGCTACGACGCACCGGCTGAAACTTCATCAGCTGCTGGTCACGCCGTTGATGTTCGCCGCCATGTCGATCCTGGCGGCGGCCTTTTCCCTGAGGCTGATGCGGTTGGGCGACATGGCCCGAATGATCGGGGCGGCGGTGCTGCTGGGGTTCGGTTTCTTCTTCGCCAGCCAGTTCACCGCGGCCATGGGGGCGGCGGAAGTGATCCCACCGGTCATCGCGGCCTGGTTGCCGCCCATACTGATGGGCCTGTCCGCCTTCACCTTGCTCTTCTATACCGAAGACGGCTAACCGGGCCGATGGGGGAAGGACCGGCGCCGATCACAGGGGGCGGAGAGAGCATGAATCTGGGCGTCCGCCCCTCCGATCCCTGGCCGAGTCGTCGTCGATCGCTGCTGTTGGCCGGCTGCGCCTGGGCGTTGCTTCCGGCCGCCGCCTTAGCCGCGGCACAGGGCGAGAATCAGCCGACGCCGCTCCCCCCGGCCGCTCCCATCGTCGCTCCCGTCGAACAGCCCGATGACGGGCTGGGTGAGCGCGGGGTCTATGTAGACGCCGAGATCGTGTCGCGCGAGGGCGAGAACGGCCAGCTTCTGGTGGCCGAAGGTGCCACCGAGCGTGTGCTGGCGCGGTTCCAGGACCGGACCCTGAGGGGGCGTCGCTTCGCCTATGAGTTCGAGACGGGGGCCGCGACCGGCGAGGGCGAGGTCGAGGTCGTCAATCCCGACGGCACGGTCATCTACGGTTCGCGGCTGGAGCTGGACAGCGATCTGGTCGCGGGCGTGGCGGTGGATTTCGCGGCGCGGCTGGGCGGGCACAACAAGCTTATGGCGGCGTCGGCGGTGAGGCGCTCCGCGACGGTCAGCGAGCTGAACTACGCCCTGTTCACGCCCTGCCCCCTCTGTGACGACGACGGCCAGTTCAAACAGCCGACCGTCTCGATCCAGGCCGAGCAGGTGGTGCAGGATGAGGAACTGAGGGCGATCCTGTACCGCAACGCCCTGTTCCGCGTGGGCGGCGTACCGGTCTTCTACCTGCCGGTGTTCTGGCATCCCGATCCGAGCGTGGAGCGGGCGTCGGGCTTTCTGACGCCGCGTTTCGACCATACCAGCCGGCGGGGGATTTCCTACGAACAGCCCTATCTGATCGTGGTGTCGCCGTCCGAGGACTGGACGATCAGCCCACAGTTCAACTCCAAGGTCGCGTCCTTCCTGAACCTGGGCTGGCGACGACATTTCGAGGACGGGATCGTCACGGCCCGGGCCGGCTACACCTATGAACGGGCGTTCGGGGACATCATCGCCGACGGCGACGCGGGGAAGGATCATCGCGGCTATCTGCTCGCCGCAGGACGGTTCGATCCCGAGGGCCCGTGGCGCTGGGGCTTCACCGCCGAGCGGACGTCGGACAAGGTGCTGTTCGACCGCTATGACATCGTGGATCCCTATCAGGACAACGGCCTGTATCTCGGGGATTCCCGGCGGCTGATTTCGCAGCTGTACGCCGAGCGTCAGACCGAGCGGAGCTATGTCTCGGTGGCGGGCCTGGCCATCCAGAGCCTGAGGCTGAACCCGCCGGGGTTCGCCGGCGGCGTGTTCGAGGACGACGGGACCGTGCCGCTGGTCGCGCCCCTGCTCGAGGCGCGCTGGTCGCCTGAGAGAGACTACTGGGGGGGGCGGCTGTCGCTGAAGGCGAGTTCGGTCGTCTTGACGCGCCAGGACTATGTCGGAGCACCGGTCCTGGGGCCCGAGACCCGGGTTCCGGGCGCTCCCAATGGAGATCCGGGAGTGCCGGGCGTCGACAGCAGACGCCTGACACTCCAGGGCGAGTGGCGGCGGGTGCTGTTCGCGCCGATGGGGCTTCGCTACGAGCCCTTCGTTGATGCCCGGCTGGACGCCTATTCGATCAGCGATCTGCCCACGACCCTGGGCGGAGACGTCGATGTGACGGTGACGCGCGGGCGCGTCGCGGCGGGTCTGGATGTCAGCTATCCGCTGATCCGCCGGTTTGAGGACGCCGACCTGACCATCGAGCCGATGGCGCAGTTCGTGGCCGCCACCCGCGCCGATAACGATCCACGCATCCCCAACGAGGATTCCCAGGCCGTAGATCTGGAAGAGGCGACCCTGTTCCGCATGGACCGATTCGCCGGACGCGATCTGATGGAGGGTGGGCTGCGCATGACCCTGGGCGCGCGTGCGACCCTGCGCTGGGATAATGGCCGCAACGCCAGCCTGTTCATCGGCCGCAGCTTCCGCGACGAGGCCGAGGACGCCTTCCTGACGCCCATCCCCGACGCCCCGAGCCGGCTGTACGATCCCACCGGGCTTCGCGAGAAGACCTCGGACTGGGTGGTGTCGACGACCTTCTATCCGACCGAGCGCATCCGCGGCTGGGGCCATGCGCAGATCGACGATTCGGGCTCGATCCGGCGCGGCGAGGCGACCCTGGACGGGAGTTGGGGCCAGAGAAACCTCGCCTCGCTGAGCTATATCCTGGACCGCACCAATCCCGTCCCCGGTCCGCTGAACCGGAACTACGAATTCGTCCAGGTCGCCGGTCAACAGTTCGTGTGGCGCGACTGGGGCGTCATCGGGCGCGCTGTGGGCGATCTGGAGACCGATACCCTGACCCGGGCCGAGGTCGGGCTGTTGTTCGAAGACGACTGCCTGCGATTCGAGGTGGGCTATCGCCGCGACAACACGCGCCTGGACCTGGACGGTCCCCGGACGGGCATATTCGTGCGCCTAACCCTCGCCACTTTTGGCGGGTCAGGCTATCAGCCTGCCGAGATGCGATGATCGCCGGCCGCGAGCACTCGCGCGCCGCCCGGTCCGTCGTCCGACACGGCCGTAGGGAACACGACCTTTGATGAGACTGAGTATCGCGACGGCGAGCGTGGCCATGGCGGCCCTGATCGCCGCGAGCCCCGCCCTGGCCCAGACGGCGGCGCCCGCCACCCAACCCCCCGTCGTGGGGGCGGATGTCGATCCGGCCGCCGAACAGGCGCCGCGTCCGGCGCAAGCGGTGCAACCCCAGTTCCAACTGGCGGAAGGCTTGGTCGCCCTGATCAATGACCAGCCCATCACCAGCTATGATCTGCGTCAGCGGATGCTCACCCTGATCGCTGAAAGCCAGGCCCAGCCGACCGACGAATCCCTGCCCATCATCCAGCGCCAGGCGCTTCAGGCGCTGATCGATGAGCGACTGCAGTGGCAGGAGGTCCAGCGATACGCCGATCAGGTGCCCGCCCTGACGGATCAGGAGGTCGACACGCGGCTGTCGGCCATCGCGCAACAGGCGGGCACGACGGTGGAAAACTATCTGGCCTATTTCGCCCAGATCGGCATCCGGCCCGAAACCATCCGCGAACAGCTGCAAGTCGAGGGCAGCTGGCGCAGGCTGGTGGGCGCGCGATTCAACCAAAGAGCTCAGGTAAGTCGTAGCCAGGTTCAGCAGACCCTGAGCCGACTTTCGGCGGCCCAGGCCCAGCCGCAGTATCTGGTCGGAGAGATCTTCATCGACGCCTCGCGCGTCGGCGGTCAAGAAGCGGCCGTGGGCGGCGCCCAGCAGCTGTTCGATCAGATCGTGGCCGGCGCGCCGTTTCAGGCCGTGGCGAGGCAGTTCTCAGCCCTGCCAAGCGGCGCCGGCGGGGGCGACGCCGGGTGGCTGACGATGGACGACGCCCCGGCGGCGATCCAGCCGGCGCTTCGGAACATGCAGCCGGGCCAGGTTTCCCGTCCGATCCCCACCCAGGGCGGGGCGTGGCTGATCTATCTACGCGATCGGCGCGATGGTGCATCAACCCAGCTGGCCAGCCTGCGCCAGATGATGATCGAATTGCCGCAGTCCGCGAGCGACGCCGAGGTGGCTGCGGCGGCGGAGCGGCTGGAGGCGCTGAGACCTGGCCTGACGTGCGACAATCTTCTCGAGCGAGGACGGATGATCGAAGGGGTGATCCCCGCCGATCTAGGCGAGGCGGATGTCTCGGACCTGTTGCCGCAGTTCCAGCAATACGCCCGCACCGGCGACATTGGCTCGGTGTCCAGCCCGATCCGGACACCGGTGGGAGTGCATCTCGTGTCGGTTTGCAGCCGCCGCGTCGGCGGGGCCAACGCGCCAACAGCCGATGAGGTCGAGGACGAACTGGTCAATCAGCAGCTCTCCATGATGGCGCGACGCTATATTCGCGACGTGCGTGAAGAGGCCACCATCGAATTCATGAGCTGAGGTGGGCGGCCCGCTCGCGCTCACGCTCGGCGAGCCTGCGGGGATCGGCCCCGAGATCATCGCTCGCGCCTGGGCGGCGACACGCGACGGCGGTCCGCCCTTCGTGGTGGTGGGCGACGCCGGCCTGATGCGGAGCCAGGGCTGTCCCGTAACGGGGATCGAGGATCCGGGCGAAGCCGCGCGGGTGTTCGCCCAGGCCGTGCCGGTGATCGACCGGGCCCTGCCCGCCCCCGTCACGCCCGGGGCACCCGATCCGAGAAACGCCGGGGCGGTCGCGGACTGGATCGAGTTCGCCGTCAATCTGGCCCTGAACGGTGAGGTCGGGGGCCTGGTCACCGCGCCGATCGCCAAGGCGCCGCTGTACGCCGCGGGATTTCCGTTTCCCGGTCACACCGAGTTCATCGCCGCCCTGACGGCGGACGCGCCCTGGGACGGGGTTCGCGGGCCGGTGATGATGCTGATGGCTCGGGACCTGAGGGCGTGCCTGGTCACCATCCATGTGGCGCTGAGGGAGGCGCTCCAGTTGGTGACCACAGAGCGGGTGATCCTGACCGCCCAGGTGGTGCATGAGGCCATGCGGCGCGATTTCGGAGTCGACCGGCCACGGCTGGCCCTCGCGGGCCTGAATCCGCACGCGGGCGAAGGTGGGGCGATCGGGCTGGAGGAAATCGAAGTGCTGGGGCCGGCAGTCGAGCGGTTGCGCGGCATGGGGATCGACATCTCGGACCCACGACCGGCCGACACGATGTTTCATGACGAGGCGCGGGCGGGCTATGACGCGGCGATCTGCCTTTATCACGATCAGGCGCTGATCCCGGTCAAGACGCTGGACTTCTGGGGCGGGGTGAATGTCACGCTCGGCTTGCCCGTGGTCCGGACCTCGCCGGATCACGGCACCGGCTTCGACATCGCCGGCAAGGGCATGGCGCGGCCTGACAGCCTGATCGCGGCCCTGAGGCTAGCAGGCGAGATGGCGGCGCGGAGAGCGGCCCGTGGCTGACCTGCCCAGCCTGCGCGAAACCCTGGACGCCCACGGGTTGATGGCCAAGAAGGCGTTCGGGCAGCATTTTCTGCTGGACCTCAATGTCACGCGAAAGATCGTGCGGCTCGCCGGGCCGTTCGAGGGGCGGGCGGTGATCGAGGTGGGGCCGGGGCCGGGCGGGCTGACGCGGGCGCTTCTTGAGTCCGACGCCGGGCAGCTGGTGCTGGTGGAGAAGGACGCGCGGTTCATCCCCCTGCTGTCGGAGCTTGACGACGGCTCGGGGCGGCTCCGGATCGTCGCGGGCGATGCCCTGAAGGTGCGCGAGGCCGAGCTGGTCGAGGGGCCGGCGCATCTGGTGTCGAACCTGCCTTACAATGTCGGCACGCCGCTGCTGATCAAGTGGCTGACCGGGCCGTGGACGCCGCACGCCCTGACCCTGATGTTCCAGAAGGAGGTGGCCGAGCGGATCGTGGCGGCGCCCGGAGACGAGGCCTACGGCCGGCTGGCGGTGATTT